>NZ_JBIWCL010000023.1:0-164863 GCF_044761485.1 Streptomyces sp. NPDC097617 | reverse complement strand
GGGGGGGGGGGGGGGGGGGGGGGGGGGGGGGGGGGGGGCGGGGGGGGGGGGGGGGGGCCGCGGCCCCCCCCCCCCCCCGCGACCGTGCGGCGGCCGCCCGCCCTCCCGCCCGCCCGCCTCCCGCTGGTTCAACCGTCCAGTGAGATCGCGTTCTTGGCCCGGGTCACCGATTCCTCCGGGGCGGGGGCGCCCGGGTTCTCCGTCGCCAGCGCCTGGTTGAGGGTGACGAAGGGGCGCATCCGCTCCTCGTAGCGGGCGTACGCGGTGAGGTGGTCGCCCGGTGTCCGAGCGAGGCTGTCGGCCAGGACGTGGGCACCCACCAGGGCCAGGCTGGTGCCCTGCCCCGCGAGGGGGGAGGGGCAGTAACCGGCGTCGCCGAGCAGGGCCACCCGGCCCCGTGACCAGGTGTCCATGCGGATCTGGGCCATCGCATCGCAGTAGAAGTCGGGTGCCTTGCGGGCGGCCTCGGCCAGGCGGGCCCCTTCCCACCGCAGCGACTGCAGCCTCTCGACGACGATCCGCCGCAGGGCGTCGGCGGGACGCAGCTCCGGGGGCAGCGGGGTGGACTCGAAGCCGAAGGCGATCCGGAGTTCGGTGTTCTCGCGCACCGGCATGATGCCGAAGCCCATGTCCCCGTCCCGCAGCCACATCTGCCAGTCCTCCAGCGCGAGGAAGTTGTCCGCGCCGAACACCGAGAGGTAGCTGCCCAGGTGGTGGACGAAGTCCTCCTCGGGACCGAAGGCCAGGCGCCGCACGGTCGAGTGCAGGCCGTCCGCCCCGACGACGAGGTCGAAGGTGCGCGGCGCCGCGTGCGTGAACCGGGCGCGTACGCCGCTCGCGTCCTCGTCGAGCCCGGTGACGCTGTCGCCGAAGAGGTACTCGACGTCCGCGCGGGTGTGATCGTGAACCATCCGCACCAGATCCTCGCGCAGCACCTCGATGTCCTCGCCGTCGAGCCGGCCGCTGCTGAAGGTCGACTCGGTGGAGCGGTCCACCTCGCTGCCGTCGGGGCCGAGGATCGACATGCCGCGCATCCGGGTGCGTACGCGGCTCGCCCGGTCCAGCAGGCCCATGCGGTCCACGACCTCGAGGGCGACTCCGCGGATGTCCACGGCCTGCCCGCCGGCGCGCGGGCCGGGGGCGCGCTCGACGACGGTGGGCTCGAAGCCGTGCCGGCGCAGGCGGTGGGCGAGGACGGGCCCGGCGATCCCGCCGCCGGAGACGAGTACGGTCCGCATGAGGTGCTCCTTCGCTGATCAGAACCTGGTCTGTACGCTGTACGCACACTGAATGTACGACGTACGCACAGGGTCCTCAATCACCGAAATGACCCGCCTGTACTAGGTCAGATAGGCTCCGGCAGGCATCGCCGCTGCTAACCTCTGCACTAGTACAGAAGCGAAGGGCGGCAGAACGTGACGCACACCACAGGCGCGGCCGGGGATCCCCCCTACCTGCGCATCGTCGCCACGATCCGGCGGCGCATCGCGGACGGTGAACTCGCCCCCGGGGACCGGGTCCCCTCCACCCGGCAGATCGCCGCGCAGTGGGGCGTCGCGCTCGCCACCGCCACCAAGGCCCTGACCACCCTGCGCCTGGAGGGTCTGGTCGAGGCCCGTCCCCGGATCGGCACGGTCGTCGCGGGAAACACCGCCCCCGCCGCCGCACCCCCCGGACGGCCCGCACCCGCCCCGGACACCGAGCAGGAGCTGACCCTCGAACGGATCGTCCGCAGCGCCATCGCCATCGCCGACGCCGAAGGGCTCGCGGCGCTGTCCATGCGAAGTGTCGCGGCCCGGCTCGGCGTCGCCGCCATGTCGACCTACCGGTACGTCCCGAGCAAGGAGGACCTGCTCCTGCTCATGGCCGACGCCGCGTTCGGCGAGGAGTCGTATCCCGCCGACGCCCCCGCGCACTGGCGGACGCGCATCGAGGTCGGCGCCCGGACCCTGTGGCGCCTGTACCGCAAGCACCCGTGGCTGAGCAGGATCAGCTCCCTCACCCGCCCGCTGCTCCTGCCCAACCTGCTGGTCCACGGCGAGTGGATCCTGGGCGCCCTCGACGGCCACGGGCTCGACCCGACCACCCTCTTCGACATCCACGTCCTGCTCTACAGCCACGTACACGGCATGGCGGTGCACCTGGAGATGGAGTCCGACGCCGAAGCCGCCACGGGTCAGTCGGAGGACCAGTGGATGGACAGCCGCACCCCCGTCCTGCGGGAACTGGTGGACTCCGGCCGCTTCCCGACCTTCGCCAAAGTGGTCGGATCCTTCGAGGACGGTTACGACCTGCGGCTCGACGCGCTCTTCGAGTTGGGCCTCGGGGCCCTCCTCGACGGACTGACCCCCGTGATCGAAGGCTAGGCTCGGCCGTATGGGGACCTGGATCGCGCCGAGCGTCATCGAGAGAGAGCTGTACGAGGCCAAGGCCGCCGGTGACTGGGCCGCGTACTTCGACGTGCTGGCCCGTACGCCGCTGTACGTGGCGCAGCCCCGCGGGCAGTCCGACGCGCACCCCGGCTCGGTGTTCTTCCACGCCACCCCGGACCGGATGCTCGTGGTCCACACCGCCGGCATGCTGCCCGCCCCCACCCCCGAGACGGTCTTCGAGTCCCGCAGCCTGCGCTGGTTCGCCGAGGTCTGGGCCGCCGACGACCCGGCCTTCCTCGCCGTGAACCCGCAGTCCCCCTCCGAGGCCTACCTCACCACCACCCCGGCCGACCTGGCCCGCTGGCGCGCGCACGCCGAGGGCTCCGCCCACTACGGCCTGCCCGAGGGCAAGGTCCACGCCCTCTTCACCGGCGGCCCGCTGCACGGGCCAGTCGCCCACGGCCTCGCCGTCGGCAGCCATCTCGCCGTGACCAACGGCGAGTTCTGGAACTCCCTCGCCTACCACGGCAGCGGCTACCAGTACGAGCGCCGCCGCGTGGCGAAGAGCTGGAGCATCACCGAACGCTCCGACTGGCTGTCCACCCTGGAGACCCTGCTGACCGCGGAGATGGTCAGCCCCGTCTGGGAGTACGCGCTCCGCGTCCGCCGCGCCCTCGCCTCCGACTTCGCCGGGGCCGTGGACGTGGAGCACTGGCGGCACGCCGCCGAGGCGAGCCTGCGCCGCAACGCCGAACGCGCCGCCGAGCCGCAGCTCACCCCCGACGGGGTGACCGTCGCGCAGCCGCGCCCCACCGCGGAGGTGGAGGGGGAGATAGCAGGCGTCAGACGCCTCATCGGCCGCATCGCCCGCTACGAGCAGCGCTTCCGGGCCGACGGACTGCTGCCCGAGGACGGCTGGGTCCGCTCGGTGGAGGGCTGGGACATCGGCCGGGCCTCGCAGATGGCCCGCTGGGGCGTCGGCTGCCGCTACGGGACAGTCGCCGAGGCGGAGCGGGCCGTACTGCGCGCCGGGGAGGCGGCCCGGGACACGTACCGCTCGTGGGAGGAGTTCTCCGCCGGGTACGTCCTCGGCCGGTGCCTGCACTTCGACGAGGAGGAGTTCGGCACCTGGTACACCACCGCCCTCGTCGCCCACCTCGCGCTGACGAACGACCCGGCCAGCCCCTGGCGCAACATTCCCTGGAACCTCGGGTAGCCGCTCGTCGCGGCGCCGCTGAACCGAACGCGGACAGCACGGAGCCCCGGTCCCCGCACACGGCGGGGGCCGGGGCTCCGTGCTGTCCTAGCCCTGGGTGAAGTAGCCGAGCAGGTCGGCGATCACGTGGTTGGGACCGCCCCAGGGGCCGTTGTAGACGGTGAACTTGCCGTCCGCGACCGGGGTCGTCACGTGGTTCGGGACGGTCAGAGCCGGCAGCGTCTGCAGGCTGCTCGCCTCCGGACGGGCCGAGCCGAAGCCGTACGCGGTCAGGAAGCCGGCGCCGGTGCTCTCGGTCGCCGTCAGGTTCACCACCGCGCCCACCGCGCCGGCCGGCACGCCGGACACGGTCGTGGTCGCGCCCGCGGCGAGCTTGCCCGTCGTACGGGTGTCCGCGAGGCGCTTGGGCACGACCGGCATGTACAGCGCCTTGCCGTCCTTGCCGTAGTAGCCCACCGCGTCCACGATCAGGTGCGCGGAACCGGCGTGGTTGTACAGGGTGATCGTCCCGTTCGGGCCGACCGGCACGATGGCCTGGTTCGACTTGGCCTTGCCGGGCTCCGGGTTCAGGTTCGACGCAGGCTCGGGCCGCTTCGCCGGGTCGGGGTAGGCGACCACGAACGAGTTCTGCGTGGCCTCGGTGCTCGTCAGGTTCACCGCGACGGCCTTGGCGTCGGCCGGGATCCCGGCGACGCCCGCGACCTTGACGGTACGGGTGGTGCCGCCGGCCACCGCGCCGCCCGCGCCCGGGGTGCGGGTGTCCGCGAGCCGGGCCGGGGCGACGGGGCTGAACTTCTCCCCGGTGCCCGGCTGGTAGTAGCCGACGAAGTCCACGATCACGTCGGCCTTGCCCGCGTTGAGGTAGAACCAGACCTGGCCGTCCTTGCCGACGGGGACGGTCACCGTGTTGGACACGGTGCCGCCCCCGCGGGCGTTGAGGTTCGAGGTCGTCGGCCGGTCCTCGCGCGCCGGGGTGACGTTGAGGAAGGCGTCCTGGGTGACGTTGGTGAGGGTCACGTTGATGACCGCCGCGGACATGGCGCCCGAGGCGCTGCCCGCCGGGTTGACCCCGATCGGCATGCCGACCGGGGTGGAGACTCCGCCCTGCAGGCTGACGCCGTGGTTGATGCGGCTGTCCTGCAGACGGAAGGGCGCGGTGGCCACGTAACCGGCGCGGGCGTAGTCCACGCGCACGGTCCGGGTCGTCGTGGCCTGGTTGCCCTTGACGTCGAAGAGCCTGACGGTCACTTGGTGGTCACCCGGCCGCGTGTAGCTGTGCTTGACGGTGGCCAGACCGTCGAACCGCTCGTAGTAGCCCTCGCCGTAGTCCACCTCGGTGCGCTCCACCGGCCACGGCGTCGCCGAGGCCGAGGGGTCGAAGGAGACGGTCAGTGGGGGGAGGTGGCCTGTGTCGGCCGGGCCCGGCAGGACAGGCGTGTCCGTGAAGACCGCCGTCAGCGGGGTCGCCGGGGTCACCTTGACCGTCTTTCGGTCGGTGACCTTCTCGCCGGCGCCGTTGACGGCCGTCACCCCGATCACGTAGTCGCCCGGCTTGCCGTAGACGTGCGTGGCCAGGCCGTGGGCGCCCGCGCCCTGCCGGGTGACGACCGGTTCCGTCCCGTCGCCGAAGTCGATGTGGTAGCTGATCTCGGTGGGCCAGCGGCTGTCTGAGACGGCCTGCACTTCCACCTTCGTGCCGACCGGCGCCCAGGTCTGGTCGACGTGCAGCCAGGTCTGGCTCAGGCCGTCGTCGGTCTCGTAGGCGCCGCGGTCGATGTACCCGCCGTTCTTCCCCGTATTGGGCACCCCGGGGTCGTCCCCGGTCGGTGTCCTGTTGATGTCGCTCGGCAGTACGCCCGGAGCGGTCGGGTCGCCGGAATCGATGGTCGGGGAGCCTTCGACCGGACCGACCCCGTCCTGACCCGGGGTCAGGATGTCGTGCCCGCCCTGACCGGTCGCGGCGTGGAACGCCGCCGGGTCCGGGTACGTGCTGCCGGCCCAGCTGTACGGCACCTGCACGGGGGCGACCGGAACGCCGGTGACCAGGTTGTAGTCGGCTACGGTGCCCGCGGTGGCGCTCTGCGCGACCAGGATGGCGTTGCGCGGTTCGTCGGTCTTGCAGTAGCTGCTGCGGACCTCGGTCAGGACCACGTTGTTGAACAGACCGGAGCCCGTCGAACCGCCCCCGATCGAGAGGGCGGTCGCGCAGTAACCGTAGACCGTGTTGTTGGTGACGACGGTGCCGGGCGCGTCGACCGCCGCGACCGCCGGCTGTGCCGCGCCGGTGATGCGATTGCGGCTGAGCACGGTGCCCCGCGAGCCGCCCTCGATCCGGACACCGACCAGATCGCTCCGGCCGATGCGGACGTCCTTGCTCGCCCCGTCGACCACGACGGAATCGAGCCGGCCCCGCACGGCACGGATCCGGTCCAGCCCGACATCGGAGGAACCGCTGATCTGAACGCCGCCGCGGGCGAACAGGCTGCCGAACTGCACGTGGGAGGCACCCCGGACGGTCAGCAGTTTGCCGAGATCGGCCTGCTGGCCCTCCCACTCGTCCTCGGCGACGAAGCTGATCGGCTTGCCCGGCGCTCCCGAGCGGTCGATGGTGACGGCCTCGTCGTACGACCTCCCCGGCTTGATCCGGACGGTCTGCCCCGGGGCCACGGCCTTGACGGCCGCCGAGATCGTGCAGTACGGGACGGCCTGCGTACCGGCTCCGGTGTCGGAACAGTTGGAGCCGTCGCGGTTGTTCACGTAGAGGCTGGTCGGGGTCTCGGCGGCCGCGGCCGCCGGAACACCGAGAAGGGTGACGAGACCTGCGGTCAGCAGGACCGTCGTGCGAGTGGGACGCACCAGTGGGGTTCCTTCGTGGAGAGAGGCGTGGTGTCACGAAGGTTCCTGCGGCGCCGCACGACCGGTAGACGTCCTGTTCCCCCAGCGACAGTCGGGCGCACGCAGCCCCCCGCGTACTGCGTTCAGTATCCAGCGTCCGAAAGTCGATGTCACGCGATCTTTTCCCGGACTACGGAAGGTGCGGCCGGACCGCCGCCCAGGCGTCGACCGCGGACGCCAGGGGGTCGGCGTCCGCGAGGTGGGGGCGGACGAGGACCAGCCACGGGATCAGGCCCTTGATCCGGCGTAGATGCCGGATGCGGTGGTACGGGAGGTCGCGCCAGACGCCGCCCTGCGCCGCGGCGTGCTCCGGGGTGAGGTCCATCAGCTCCAGCAGCTCCTGGCACAAGGCGGCCGGGTCGCCGCCCCGGTCCGGGCCGAACTGCTGGATCAAGTACGCCTGTACACAGGCCAGTTCGGGCGCCCTGAGCAGATCGGGCACGCCCTCGGCCCGCGCGCAGCGGTGGGTGGCGGTCAGCGCGATCCGGCCCCAGCGCAGCCGGATCCCGTCCGGCAGCCGCTCGTCCCGCATCCGCACGCCGGCCAGGACCCGCAGGGTCCGCGGGTGCGGCTCCTCCCGCAGCGGCGGGTCGGCGGCCAGCCAGGCCTCCAGGTCCTCCAGCGAGTGCCCGTCGGGCGGTACCGAGGTCAGCACCTGGCCCCGGGTGAGCAGCGCGACCATGGCACCCGCGAGGTGGACCTTTGCGATGTGCCCGGCGTCGAAGGAGCCGACGACCCGCCCGTGGCGCTCGATGTGGCGCAGGCCGATCCTGGACTCCCCGACGGCGTAGACCTGTCCGGCCCGCGCCACCCCGCCGACGCACCGGACCACGCACACGCCGCCCGTGACGTCGGCCTCCTCGACGGAGTACACCTGCAATTCGGCGATGGACACCCCGGCCCCCTTCCCGGGCGGAGGTTACCTCCCGGGGGCACCCCGGTTCACCGGGATGGCGCTTCGAGCACCAGGCGGCGCTCCAGTTCCTGCTGCGTGGTCACGTCCAGGCTGCCCCGGGAGAGGCGGGCGAAGGCGTCGAGCATCTCCTCGTCGGTGCCCTCGCGGAAGACGAGCCGGCCGGTGGGCCCGGCCGTGCCGGCGTCCGGGGTCCACTCGTAGCGCAGGCGCTCGATCTCGCGCGTCAGCCCGGTCCTTGCCGCGGCCTCCTGGCGCCAGGCGACGGCCGCGGCCAGCTCCGGATCGGCCCGCCAGCCTCGGGGCAGGGAGAGGTTGTAGCCCGGCCGATTCCCCAGGGCGGCGTGACCGGCCTCCAGCAGCCCGGCGGCCACTGCGGCCGGATCGGCCACGCCCGCCCGCACCTGGAGGCAGTCGAGCGCCACGGGGCGGTCGCTGTCGGCACGCCCCCACCACAGGGCGCGGGCCAGGATCCGCCCGTCCTCGTCCTCGGCGAGCCAGATCCACTCGGGGCGGAACCGGTTCCCGGCGAGCTCCTCACGGATCCGTTCGGCGGTCAGGGCGGGCACGGGACCGTCGGCGGGATGGGCGACGGCGCGGTCCAGGTCTGCGGGGTCCGCGGTGGCGGCTCGAAAGATCATCCGGTGATGATCACATGACCCGCCCGCCCCCTACGAGGGACTTGGCCCGGGAACGGCCGATGGCCGGGCCCCTGGGAGGAGACCGGCCATCGGTGGGTGTCGTGAGGTGTCCGCTACGCCCAGGTGACCAGGCGGCGGGGGTGTTCCAGGACCGCCGCGATGTCGGCCAGGAAGCGGGATCCGAGCTCGCCGTCGACGAGGCGGTGGTCGAACGACAGCGCCAGGGTGGTGACCTGCCGCGGCTTGACCTTGCCCTTGTGGACCCACGGCTGGAGCTTGATCGCACCGACCGCGAGGATCGCGGACTCGCCCGGGTTCAGGATGGGCGTACCGGTGTCGACGCCGAAGACGCCGACGTTGGTGATGGTGATCGTGCCGTTCTGCATGTCCGCCGGGGAGGTCTTGCCGTCGCGGGCCGTGGCGACCAGCGAGGACAGCGACTCCGACAGCTCGCCGAGGGTCTTGGCGTGCGCGTCCTTGATGTTCGGGACGATCAGCCCGCGCGGGGTGGCCGCCGCGATGCCCAGGTTGACGTAGTGCTTGAGCACGATCTCCTGGGCGGCCTCGTCCCAGGACGCGTTGACGTCCGGGTTGCGGTGGATGGCCACCAGGACGGCCTTCGCGATGAGCAGCAGCGGGTTGATCCGCAGCCCCGCGAGGTCCGGGTCGTCCTTGAGCTCCTGGACCAGCTTCATCGTGCGCGTCACGTCGAGCGTGACGAACTCGGTGACGTGCGGCGCGGTGAAGGCCGACTGGACCATCGCCTGCGCGGTGACCTTGCGGACGCCCTTGACCGGGATACGGGTCTCCCGCGCCGAGGCGTCGGCCGCGGGAGCGGCGACGACCGCGACGGGCGCGACCGCCGGCGCCGGAGCCGCGGCGGGGGCGACGGCCTGCACGGGGAGCGCCGCGGCGGCCGCCGCGTGGACGTCCTCCCGGGTCACGACCCCGCCGTCGCCGGTGGGAACCACCGAGGCCAGGTCGATGCCGAGGTCCTTGGCGAGCTTGCGCACCGGCGGCTTGGCCAGCGGCCGCTCACCGGTCGGCTGCGCCGGAACGGCGGGAAGCGGCGCCGGTGCGGCCGGGACCGCGGGGGCGGCCGGGGCCACCGGGGCGGCCGAGCCGTTCTGTGCGGCCGTGCCGGCCGGAGCCTTGCGCGGGCGGCGCTTGGTGGAGGCGGTGGAGACTCCGTAGCCGACCAGGACGGGCTGGCGCGCCTCGGGGGCGGGCTCGGCCGGGGCCTCGGCGACGACGGCCGCGGCCGCCTCGGGAACGGCGGCCACCGCCGCCTCGGCGCCGGCGTCACCCGCGGTCTGCACCGAGATGATCACCTGGCCGACGTCGACGGTGGTGCCCTCCTCGAAGAGGAGGGCGTGCACGACACCGTCGAACGGGATCGGCAGTTCCACGGCGGCCTTGGCCGTCTCGACCTCGCAGACGACCTGGCCGTCGGTGACCGTGTCGCCGGGCTGGACGAACCACTTGAGGATCTCGGCCTCGGTGAGGCCCTCGCCCACATCGGGCATCTTGAATTCGCGGATGGTCATGACGCGGGTCTCCTAGTACGCCAGCGAGCGGTCGACGGCGTCGAGCACCCGGTCCAGGCCGGGCAGGTACTCGTCCTCCAGGCGGGCCGGCGGGTACGGGGCGTGGAAACCGCCCACGCGCAGGACCGGCGCCTCCAGGTGGTAGAAGCACCGCTCCGTGATGCGGGCGGCGACCTCCGCGCCCACGCCGAGGAAGACCGGCGCCTCGTGGACGACCACGAGCCGGCGGGTCTTCTCGACCGAGGCCTGGATCCCGTCGAAGTCGACCGGGGACATCGAGCGCAGGTCGAGGACCTCCACCGACTTGCCCTCCTCGGCGGCCGCGGCCGCGGCCTCCAGGCAGACCTTCACCATCGGGCCGTAGGCGGCCAGGGTGACGTCCGAGCCCTCGCGGCTCACGCGCGCCTTGTGCAGCTCACCGGGGATGGCGTCGAAGTCGACCTCGCCCTTGTCCCAGTAGCGGCGCTTCGGCTCGAAGAAGATCACCGGGTCGTCGCTGAGGATCGCCTGCTGGAGCATCCAGTAGGCGTCGCTCGCGTTCGAGGGGGAGACCACCTTGAGGCCCGGCACGTGCGCGAAGAGCGCCTCGGGGGACTCGCTGTGGTGCTCGACCGCGCCGATGCCGCCCGCGTACGGGATGCGCACGACGACGGGCATCTTGATCTTGCCCAGGGCGCGGGCGTGCATCTTCGCGAGCTGCGTGACGATCTGGTCGTACGCGGGGAAGACGAACCCGTCGAACTGGATCTCCACGACCGGCCGGTACCCGCGCAGGGCCAGGCCGATGGCGGTACCGACGATGCCCGACTCGGCGAGCGGGGTGTCGATGACCCGCTCCTCGCCGAAGTCCTTCTGCAGGCCGTCGGTGATCCGGAAGACGCCGCCGAGCTTGCCGACGTCCTCACCCATGATCAGGACCTTGGGGTCCTGCTCCAGCGCCTTGCGCAGCGACTCGTTGAGCGCCTTGGCGATCGACATCTTTTCGACAGCCATCAGTGACCCTCCTCGAAGGACGCGAGGTAGGCGGCGAACTGGGCGCGCTCCTCGTCGACGAGCGCGTGCCCGTCCGCGTAGACGTTCTCGAAGATCGCCATGGTGTCCGGGTCGGGCATGGCGCGCACGGCCTCGCGCACCCGCTTGCCCATCGCCTCGCTCTCCGCCTCCAGCTCCGTGAAGAACGCCTCGTCGGCGCCTCCGGTGGCCAGCAGGTGGGCCTTCAGGCGCAGGATCGGGTCCTTCGCCTCCCAGGCCGCCGTCTCCTCGTCCCGCCGGTACTTGGTCGGGTCGTCGGAGGTGGTGTGCGCGCCCATGCGGTAGGTGAACGCCTCGACCAGGGTCGGGCCCTCGCCGCGGCGGGCGCGGTCCAGGGCCCAGCGGGTCACGGCCAGGCAGGCCAGCACGTCGTTGCCGTCGACGCGGACGCCCGGGAAGCCGAAGCCCTGCGCGCGCTGGTAGAGCGGCACGCGCATCTGGCGCTCGGTCGGCTCGGAGATCGCCCACTGGTTGTTCTGGCAGAAGAACACCACGGGGGAGTTGTAGACGGCGGAGAAGGTGAACGCCTCGGCGACGTCGCCCTGGCTGGACGCGCCGTCGCCGAAGTAGGCGATGACCGCGGAGTCCGCGCCGTCCTTGGCCACACCCATCGCGTAACCGGTCGCGTGCAGCGTCTGCGAGCCGATCACGATCGTGTACAGGTGGAAGTTGTTGATGTTCGGGTCCCAGCCGCCGTGGTTCACGCCGCGGAACATGCCGAGCAGGTTGGTCGGGTCGACCCCGCGGCACCAGGCCACGCCGTGCTCGCGGTAGGTCGGGAAGACGTAGTCCTCGTCGTTCAGCGCCCGGGCGCTGCCGATCTGCGCGGCCTCCTGGCCCAGGAGCGAGGCCCACAGGCCCAGCTCGCCCTGACGCTGCAGGGCGGTCGCCTCGCCGTCGAACCGACGGGTCATGACCATGTCGCGGTACAGCCCGCGCAGGTCCTCGGTGGTGATGTCGGCGACGAAGGGGGCGAACTCGGCGTTCTCCGCGTTGTCGACGCGGTCCCCTTCGGGCGTCAGCAGCTGTACGAGCTGAGGTACGGCGTCCTGCGTCTGCGCAGTGGCAGCGGCGGGCTTGGCGGCGGCGTTCGCCGCGCCTGCCGCCCGCTTGGTGCCGCTGCTGCGTCGCGGCTTGCGCGCGGCAGTGCTCTCCACGGTCACGTGTGCTCCTCCGTCGGTCCGGCACCCGGGTTCTCCGGGGTCCAGTGCGGCTCACCTGTATCCGTAACGAGCGCACGGGGTGGGTGCGCGTCGCGTACGGGGATTCAGGCGTGACAGGTGCCCCGGCGAGTGCCCTGCGCAATGCACGTTACCCAGTGCGCCGCATAACTGCGAAACCCCGTTTGACCTGCGTTTTTGCTTGGATTTCCAAGTAAATCCGCAGTGGCGGGAACAACCACTGGTCACAGCCTTGCAGGGGCCGGGAACAACGGCACGTTATCCCGGGTAACTCCGGCAGGGAAGAGGTGAGTGTGTGAAACTGACTTCGTGCGCGAAGACGGAAAAATCAAGGTATTCCTCCTGGACGACCACGAAGTGGTACGTCGGGGCGTCCATGAGCTCTTGTCGGTCGAAAACGACATCGAGATCGTCGGCGAGGCCGGTACGGCCGCGGACGCCTTGGTCCGCATCCCCGCCACCCGTCCTGACGTGGCCGTCCTCGACGTCCGCCTCCCCGACGGCAGCGGTGTGGAGGTGTGCCGCGAGGTGCGCTCCCAGAGCGAGGACGTCAAGTGCCTGATGCTGACCTCGTTCGCCGACGACGAGGCCCTCTTCGACGCGATCATGGCCGGCGCCTCCGGATATGTGCTCAAGGCAATCCGCGGCAACGAGCTGCTGAGCGCCGTGCGCGACGTGGCCGCCGGCAAGTCGCTGCTCGACCCGGTCGCCACCGCGCGCGTGCTGGAGCGGCTGCGCGAGGGCAAGGGCGGTAGGGGCGACGACCGCCTCTCCAACCTCACCGAGCAGGAGCGGAAGATCCTCGACCTGATCGGCGAGGGCCTGACCAACCGCGTCATCGGCGAGCGGCTGCACCTGGCCGAGAAGACGATCAAGAACTACGTCTCCAGCCTGCTCTCCAAGCTGGGCATGGAGCGCCGCTCCCAGGCCGCCGCCTACGTGGCCCGCCTGCAGGCCGAGCGGCGCTGACCACCGCCGCCGCCACGGCGGTGACGCTCCGTGGTGCCGCGGGATCCACGGGATCCCCGGGATCCACGGGCCGCGGCGTTCCCTGAGAATGCATTCCGGTTTTCGGCTACCACCAGGCCTGCAACGGTCGTGTCGTGGTGTACGGGGCCGATCATTTCAATTCCCGTGACCAGCAGCTCCGGTCGGTCCGGTGCACCGGAACGGCGCAGGTCAGCGAACCGACAATCGCCGAACTGGAGTTCTTCGGCCCGGTTCCGCATTTCATCGACGGCGAGATCTTCGACCCCGTCCACCTGCGTATCGAACTTCAGTTCATCACCGTGCACCCGCTCGCCGGGAATCCGGACCGCGCCTTCCGGCACGCGCTCCGAAGCGGGTCATTCCTCCGAGTTGGTACCGCCGCCACCGCCGCCGCCACCGGCGCCCGCGGTCGTATCCGTGGGCTTCGTCGAGGGCTTCGTCGAGGGCGTGGTCGACGGCGACGTCGTGGGCTTCGTCGCCGAGGCGGACGGCGAGGCCGAACCCGTCGGCGTGTGCGACGCCGTGGCCGAGGGCGTCGGACTGAAGCTCTGCGACCGGGAGCGGCTCGGCAGGGGCGAGTTGTCGTTGTTGGACGGGGTGCGCTCCTGCGGCTGCGAGGACGCCGGGACGTTCGGGGCGGTGGACTGGCTCGGCTGCCCGCCCGGGGTGCTCTGGGTGGTCTCCGGCTTCTTCTCGCCCTTGCCCACGGTGTTGACGGCGTACGCCACGCCGCCCGCCACCGCGATGATCGCGAGGACCGCGAACAGCCAGGCCTTCCAGCGGCTGCCGCCGCCACCGCGGTCGTCGTAGCCGTCGTAGCGGTCGTAACCGCCGCTGCCGCCGCCGGGGAAGGCCGAGCCGTCGTCCGGGTTGAGCGCCGGCACCATCGGCTGCTGGAACTGCGAGGTCGAGGCGTGCGCCCCGTACTGCTGCTGACCGCCGCTGCCGCTCATGGGCATGGCCGTGGTGGGGGCTGCGCCGCCGCGCCCGTGCGGCAGGGCCATGGCGACCGGGCCGGTGCTCCAGGTGCCGGTGTTCGGCCCCTGGTCGTGCAGCATCTGGAGCGCGTACTGGACCAGCCCGCGCATCTCCTCGGCGCTCTGGAACCGGTCATCCGGGTCCTTGGCGAGGGAGCGCATGACCAGACCGTCGAGCTCCTGCGGGATGTGCTGACCCTCCGGCAGCTGCGAGGGCGGCACCGGTGCGTCCTGGACGTGCTGGTAGACCACCGAGAGCGGGGTCTCTCCGGTGAACGGCGGGCGCAGCGCGAGCAGTTCGTACAGCAGGCAGCCGGTCGCGTACAGGTCGGAGCGGTGGTCGACGGCCTTACCGAGGGCCTGCTCGGGCGACAGGTACTGCGGGGTGCCCATGACCATGCCGGTCTGGGTCATCGTCGACTGGGCGCCGTGCAGGGCGCGGGCGATGCCGAAGTCCATCACCTTGACCGCGCCGGTCTCGGTGATGATGACGTTCGCGGGCTTGATGTCGCGGTGCACGATGCCGTGCTGGTGCGAGTACGCGAGGGCTTCGAGCACGCCAGAGGTGATGATGAGCGCCTGCTCGGGACCCGGCGCCTCGGCGCTCATCAGCAGGTCGCGAATGGTGCGGCCCTCGACCAGCTCCATGACGATGTACGGGACGGTGTTCGGGCCGACCCGGTCCTCGCCCGAGTCGTACACGGCGACGACCGCGTGGTGGTTGAGTCCGGCGACGGACTGCGCCTCACGCGTGAAGCGCGCCTTGGACACCGGGTCCTCGGCGAGGTCAGCGCGCAGCAGCTTCACGGCGACGGTGCGGCCGAGGCGCACGTCCTCGGCGGCGAACACCTCCGCCATGCCGCCGCGGCCCAGCCGGTGCGTCATCCGGTAACGACCGTCTCCCACCAGGCCGCCTGCGCCCCAGTGCTCAGGACCATCGGTCATCCCGGCGCCGTTTCCATCGGGTTCGGGTGCCATCAGTCCTCGCCGTCGTATCTCTCGGCCGCCGCTCAGCGGTAGTCGTCTTCGTCGGTGCTCCGGTGAACGCTACAGCCTCGGAACCGGTCACCGTTCGGCCAAGCCCACCTGTGCCCGTGTGGTCACGGAACGGGCACCTGGCTTGACGTGTGCTTGCCCTCGGGCAGACTGGGCGCCATATGCGCCCGGCCAGCGGCGTGGGGACACATCCCGAGGGGAAGCAACAGTCATGAGCCAGGACGGCACTCAGGGCCAGTACGCGGGCGGCTCTCTGGCCGGCGGCCGTTACCAGCTAAGGGACTTGCTGGGTGCGGGCGGCATGGCGTCCGTGTACCTGGCGTACGACTCGGCCCTCGACCGGCAGGTCGCCATCAAGACCCTGCACAGCGACCTCGGCCGCGAGCAGTCCTTCCGCGAGCGGTTCCGCCGCGAGGCGCAGGCTGTAGCGAAACTGTCGCACACGAACATCGTCTCGGTATTCGACACCGGTGAAGGCGAAGTGAGGTTCGGCGACGCCCGCGGCGACGGCGCGGTGATGCCGTACATCGTCATGGAGTACGTGGAGGGCCGGCCGCTGGGCTCGGTGCTGGACGAGGACGTACGCCAGTACGGGGCCATGCCCGCCGACCGGGCGCTGAAGGTGACGGCCGACGTACTGGCCGCCCTGGAGACCAGCCACGAGATGGGGCTCGTCCACCGCGACATCAAGCCCGGCAACGTCATGGTGAACAAGCGCGGCGTGGTCAAGGTGATGGACTTCGGCATCGCCCGCGCGATGCAGTCGGGGGTCACCTCGATGACGCAGACCGGCATGGTCGTCGGCACCCCCCAGTACCTCTCGCCGGAGCAGGCCCTGGGGCGCGGCGTCGACGCCCGGTCCGACCTCTACTCGGTCGGCATCATGCTGTTCCAGCTGCTGACCGGGCGGATCCCCTTCGACGCGGACTCGCCGCTGGCCATCGCGTACGCCCACGTGCAGGAGGAGCCGGTCGCCCCGTCCTCCATCAACCGCTCGCTGACCCCGGCGATGGACGCGCTCGTTGCCCGGGCCCTGAAGAAGAACCCGAACGAGCGCTTCCCCACGGCCGCGGCCATGGGCGACGAGGTCGCACGGGTGCTGGGCTCCGGGCAGACCGGGGCGCCGGTCATCGTGCAGGGGCACGGACCACTGAGCAGCGGCGCCGGCGTGGCCTCGGCCGTGTTCCCGCCGGTCGAGTCCGGGTACCAGGCGCCGCCGCAGTCGGTGCAGCAGCCGTACCAGGCCCCGCACGCCCCGACGCCGGCCCCGTACGCGCCGACGCCCGCCCCCCAGCACGCGCAGGGCGGCTACGCCTACCCGCACACGCCCCCGCCGCAGCAGCAGTACGCGCCGCAGACCCCGCCGCCGTACACGATCTCCCCGACCGGGGGGGCGGGCGCGTCGGCGACGGCCGGCGGCGGCGGCAGGCGGAACATGCCGGTGCTCGTGGGCGCCATCGCGGTGGCCCTGCTCGCCGTCGGCGGCCTGATCGCGGCGATCGCGATGAACGGCGACAACAAGGACAAGGGGAAGACGACGGCCGACCCCGGTTCGTCCGAGTCCGCCTCCACCTCCGCCAAGGCCGGCTTCAAGGGTCCGGACACCACGCGCACGATCGACCCGAAGAAGTGCTCGGAGCCGGTGAAGCACTACAGCGAGGCCGGCAAGTACATGGCGCCGGACCTCAAGTACAAGAACCTGCTCTCCGTGAAGGAGTGCATCCAGGCCTCGGGCGGCAAGTACAAGATCGTGAACAAGGACGAGGCCGTGTACGGCAAGGACACGGTGCTGTTCCAGACTCCGGCCGCCAGCGACAAGATCGACAAGGAAGGCACGGAGTACACGCTGACCGTGTCGACCGGCAACCCCGAATAGCGCGCCGCATTTCGAGACACCGACATCCCGGGCACCCTGATGGGGCGCCCGGGATGCCGCTTTTGCCCCACTATGTAAGCCTGGGCGCATATCTCTGACGCGCAGCGAGCAGCTCGGCGGCTCGGGACGGGAGGGGCTCCCCGTGATCCAAGGCTTCCGCCCGCCGCACTGGCTGGCCTGCGCTGCCCTGGCCGCCGCCGCGCTCGTGCCCACGGCCTCCGCGTACGCGGGCCCCTCCCTCGCCCCGGCCCGGCACGCGGCCGCTTCCGCCCTCGCACTCGCCCCCGGCCTCGCACTCGCCCCCGCCTCGCCGGACGACCCCTACGAGGAGCTGGCCGGCAGCGCCGCCGGCGTCGGGCGCGAGCGCCCCGGGCGACCGGTCGGCGAGCCCGCCGATCCGGAGCTGACGGTGGCCTCCCGGCCGCTGCCGGTGCGCCCGCGCACCGAGCCCGCCCCGCTCACCCCGCCCACCCCGCCCACCGCCGTCGCTCCGAGTCCGTTCCCGCAGGCGGATCCGCAGCGCCCGCCGTCGGCGGTCACCGCGCTCGGCACCGACACGAACGACCGGGCCGCCGACCTGGCCGCGCACATACTGCCGCTCGGCACCGGATTCGCCCTGATGGGGCTGGGTCTGGGCTACCTCGGGATGCGACTGCGCCGGGGTATGTGAGCGGGCCCGGCCGACCTCCTCCGGGGGGCGTCCCTCTTGAGGCGTAGGCCTGAGGATGGTTGCGGAGAGTGAACATACTCGGTATACATACTCGGTATGTCGATCCGTCACGGGCTACTCGCCCTGCTGGAACGGGGTCCTCGGTACGGCTCGCAGCTGCGCACCGAGTTCGAATCCCGCACCGGCTCCACCTGGCCGCTCAACGTCGGGCAGGTGTACACGACCCTCGCCCGCCTCGAACGCGACGGCCTCGTCGCCCCCGACGGCGAGGACGCCGCCGGCCACACCCTGTACGCCATCACCGACACCGGACGCACCGAGCTGTTCCAGTGGTACGAACGCCCCGTCGACCGGGCCAACCCGCCCCGCGACGAGCTGTCGATCAAGCTCGCCATGGCCGTCGGCGCCCCCGGTGTCGACATCCGCTCCGTCATCCAGTCCCAGCGGCACGCCACGATCAAGGCGATGCAGGACTACACCCGGCTCAAGGCCACCGCGCTCGCCGCGGTCGAGAGCGGCCGGTCCCGCGAACGCGACGACGTGGCCTGGCTGCTCGTCCTGGAACAGCTGATCTTCCAGACCGAGGCCGAGGCCCGCTGGCTCGACCACTGCGAAGCCCGGCTCGTCCGGCTCTCCCTGCCGGCCGACCGGAGAGCCGCAGATCCCGAACCACCCCAGGCCGCCGCCGAGACCCCGGCACCGACCACCGCCACCCGGCCCCGTACCGCCCGCTCGCGACGTGGCTGAACCACCGTTCCAGGGGGGACCCTCCATGCCTGA
Organism: Streptomyces sp. NPDC097617; assembly: GCF_044761485.1. NCBI lineage: Bacteria > Bacillati > Actinomycetota > Actinomycetes > Kitasatosporales > Streptomycetaceae > Streptomyces > Streptomyces sp. NPDC097617. The sequence continues at coordinate 146,777 of NZ_JBIWCL010000023.1, read as the reverse complement.
CCAGCGCAAGTCCCAGCAGCCGGTGCTGCAGTTGGACCAACTCGTCCGCACCCACGGCAGCGGCGCCACCGAGGTGCACGCCCTGCGCGGGATCAACCTCTCCGTCTTCCCCGGCGAACTCGTCGCCGTCATGGGCCCCTCCGGCTCGGGCAAGTCCACCCTGCTCACCCTCGCGGGCGGCCTCGACGCCCCGAGCAGCGGCCGCGTGATAGTCGAGGGCACCGACATCACCACCGCGAGCCGCAAGCAGCTGGCCACCCTGCGCCGCCGCAGCATCGGGTACGTCTTCCAGGACTACAACCTGATCCCGGCCCTCACCGCCGCCGAGAACGTGGCACTGCCCCGGGAACTCGACGGGATCTCCGCCCGCAAGGCCCGCGTCTCCGCGCTCGCCGCGCTCGAGGAGATGGGCCTGGGCCAGCTCGCCGACCGCTTCCCCGACGAGATGTCCGGCGGGCAGCAGCAGCGCGTCGCCATCGCCCGCGCGCTCGTCGGCGACCGCCGCCTGGTCCTCGCCGACGAGCCCACCGGCGCCCTCGACTCGGAGACCGGCGAGTCCGTCCTCGCCCTGCTGCGCAACCGCTGCGACGCGGGCGCGGCCGGCATCCTCGTCACGCACGAGCCGCGGTTCGCCGCCTGGGCCGACCGCGTGGTCTTCCTGCGCGACGGCAGCGTGGTCGACGAGACCCTGCGCAGCCACGCCGACTCCCTCCTCCACGGGCAGGCGGCCGGCCAGTGACCTCTCCCCTCCAGGGCTGGTACCACTCCTGGGTCGCGGCCCTGCGCATCGCGCGACGCGACGCCTGGCGCGCCAAGGGCCGCAGCGCCCTGGTCCTCGCGATGCTCGCCCTGCCGATCGTCGGGGTGAGCGCCGCGGACCTCACCCTGCGCAGCTCCGAGCTCTCCCTCGACCAGATCATCTCCCGCACGATCGGCGCCGCCGACGCCCGCGTGAGCCGGTCGCAGATGGACGGACCCGTCAACCAGAACCCCGACGGCACGAGCCACGCGCCCGTCGGCGGCTACAAGAACTACAACCCCTCGAAGTCCCCGCAGGAGACCACGCAGGAACCGCCGCAGTCCTCCTTCCCGGCCGGGGCGGAGATCATCAAGGACAGCCGCGGCTACGCCAAGGTCCGTACCACGCACGGGCTGCTCGACATCCAGCTGCGCGAAATCGACGCGCACAGCCCGCTGGTGGCGGGCCTGATCACGCTCGACCGCGGCCGGCTGCCCGAGGGCCCGGGCGAGGTCATCGCCACCCAGGCCTTCCTGGATCACTCCGGCTTCTTCGTCGGCTCCTCGGTCACCCCCCGCGGCGCCACCTCCCCCTACAAGATCGTCGGCGCCTACGAGCTGCCGAACAACCTCGACCGGGACGAGATCATCGCCCCGCCCGGGACCCTGTTCGCCCCGCTCGACAAGGCCCTGGAGACCTCCGGAGGGCGCGCGGTGCAGCCCGACGAGAGCTACCTGGTCAAGGTCGGCGGCGCGGGTATCACCTGGGACGCGGTCAAGGCGGCCAACGCCAAGAGCATGATCGTCATTTCTCGCGCCGTCATGCTGGACCCGCCGGCCGACTCCGACGTCCCGCTCTACCGGGACGAGCCGAAGGAGCAGTTCAGCCGCGACGGCGACTCGGCCGTCAAGATGGCTGTCCTGGCCACCGTGGTGGGCCTGGCCATGCTGGAGATCTGCCTGCTCGCCGGACCGGCCTTCGCGGTCGGCGCCCGGCGCTCGCGCCGCCAGCTGGGCCTGGTCGGCGCCAACGGCGGGGACCGGCGCCACATCCGCTCCATCGTGCTCTCCGGCGGCCTGGTCCTCGGCGCCGTCGCCGCGGTCATCGGCACCGTCGTCGGCATCCTGCTCACCGTCGTGCTGCGGCCGATGCTGGAGGAGCAGCTCGGCGAGCGCTTCGGCGGCTACGACTTCCGCCCGCTGGAACTGGCCGGCGTCGCCCTGCTCGCCGTGATCACCGGTCTGCTGGCCGCGATCGTCCCGGCCGTCAACGCCTCCCGGCAGACGGTGCTGGCCTCGCTGACCGGCCGCCGCGGCATCCGCCGCGCCAACCGGGTGCTGCCCGTCATCGGCCTGATCGCCGTCGCCGCCGGCGCCGCGATCGCCCTCTACGGCACCACCTCGCAGCTGGGCACCACCGTCGTGGCGGGCGGCAGCGCCATCGCCGAGCTCGGCATCGTCGCCCTCACCCCGGTCCTGGTCGGCCTGTTCGGCCGGCTCGGGCGGTGGCTGCCGCTCTCGCCGCGGCTCGCGCTGCGCGACGCCGTCCGCAACCGCGGGCGTACGGCACCCGCCGTGGCCGCCGTACTGGCCGCCGTCGCCGGAACGGTCGCGGTGGCCACGTACCAGCACAGCAACGACGTCCAGATGCGCCACGAGTACCAGGCGGAGATGCCGCACGGCACCGGGCAGCTGGTCACCGAGAACAGCGCCTACAAGGAGCTGCCCGCCCTGCGCGAAGCCCTCGTCAGGGACCTGCCCGTGGCGCAGCGCGTGGACATCGACCGGGTGGTCGTCGGCAAGCCGGGCTGTGAGTCGTACTCCACGGACCCCGGCTGCGGCCGCGCCGAGATCATCACGCCCAAGGACCAGCGCTGCCCGCTCTACGAGAACCCCGAAGGCATGGACGCCTTCACCGAGGCCCAGCGCAGGGAACTGCGAGAGGACTGGCGCTGCCAGGAGTTGCAGTCCGGCATGGCGAACTCCTTCATCGTCGCGGACGAGAAGGTGCTGAGCATCCTCGCGGTCACCGACCCGGGCACCGTGTCCGCCCTCAAGGCCGGCCAGGCCGTCGCCTTCGACAAGCGGCAGGTCAAGGACGGCAAGCTCACCCTCCGGCTCGTCGACTCGGCGGCCGCCGACCGCGTGCGCGGCAGCCAGGAGGAACTGCCCGGCCAGGACAAGGTCCTGCCTGTCCACCTGGTACCCGAGTCGGTCCGCGGCTGGGGCATCGACCTGATCCTGCCTCCCTCGGCGGCCAAGGCGGCCGGGCTGGCCACCGCGCCCATGGGCTCGTACTTCACCCTCGACGGGGCGGCCACCACCGAACAGCGCCAGAAGCTGGACGGGGAGATCGACCGGCTGGGCGTGGAGGCCGCGCTGCGCATCGAGGCGGGCTACCAGGGCAACGACAGCCTCGCCATGGTCGCCCTCGCCCTCTTCGCGGGGCTCGTCACCATCGGCGCGGCCGGCATCGCCACCGGGCTGGCCCAGGCGGACGCCGAGGCCGACCTGAAGACACTGGCCGCGGTGGGCGCGGCGCCGCGCGTGCGGCGGACGCTGAGCGGTTTCCAGTGCGGGGTGGTCTCCCTGATGGGCGTCGTCCTGGGCTCGGCGGCCGGGATCCTGCCCGCCGTCGGGCTGCGCCTGACGGAGCAGCGGCAGATGGACGCGCTCTACCGGCACGCCATCGAGCAGGGCTACTCCTCGGCGACAGAACCCCTGCCCTACGTGCCGATCTCCGTGCCGTGGGAGACCCTCGGAGCGCTGGTCGTCCTGGTCCCGCTGGGCGCGGCCCTGCTGGCGGCCCTGGTCACCCGCTCCAGCGGCGCGCTGGCCCGCCGGGCCGCCGCGTAGTCCCTCAGCAGGCTGGTGCCCCCGTACAGGTTGGATCACGACTGTACGGGGGCACACCGTGTGAGTACGGAGGTGTGCGAGAGAATGACGGCATGGAGATGCCGAGGAGTGAACGGTCGCAGGACAGCCCCCCGCACGTCCTGATCGTGGGACAGGACGGGACGGCGGTCGGCGACGCCGATGACGAGTCGCGCGAGGTCCCGGTGACGGAGATGGTCGAACAGCCCGCCAAGGTCATGCGGATCGGCAGCATGATCAAGCAACTCCTGGAAGAGGTACGTGCCGCGCCTCTCGACGAGGCGAGCCGGGTCCGGCTCAAGGACATCCATGCCGCCTCCGTCAAGGAGCTGGAGGACGGCCTGGCCCCGGAGCTCGTGGAGGAACTGGAGCGTCTGTCCCTCCCGTTCACCGAGGAGGCCATTCCCTCCGAAGCGGAACTACGGATCGCCCAGGCACAGTTGGTGGGCTGGCTGGAGGGCCTGTTCCACGGCATCCAGACGGCCCTGTTCGCACAGCAGATGGCGGCGCGGGCCCAGTTGGAGCAGATGCGCCGCGCCCTCCCGCCGGGCGGCCCGCACGACGACGAGGACGGCGGCCACGGCGCGATCCGCTCGGGCCCGTACCTCTAACCCCCGACGCCCAGCACAACCAGCGGGTCCGGCCCCCACCGGACCCGCTCTCCTATCCCGCCGCCGACGCCTCATCAGCCCGCCGGCACCCACCAAGCCCCGCCGGCCCCTCCCAGCCCCGCCGGCGTTCGAGGCGCCCCTCCCAGCCCCGCCGGCGTTTGAGGCGCGGGGGTCCGGGGGCAGCGCCCCCGGCAACGGCGCCGCACCCGGCATCGAACACCAGGCCCGCGCGAGCAGGCCCCCGATAAACCCAGCTCCCCGCCAGGGACATGGCCGCCGCATACTCATGGGCATGAGCTACGACGCGATCGTCCTGGCCGGCGGCGCCGCGCGACGACTCGGCGGTGCCGACAAGCCCGCGCTGAGCGTCGGCGGCATCGCACTCCTCGACCGCGTCCTCGACGCCTGCCCCGACGCCCGGACCACGGTCGTGGTCGGCGGCCGCCGCCCCACCGCCCGCCCGGTCCACTGGACCCTCGAGGACCCGCCCGGCGGCGGGCCCGTGGCCGCACTGGACGCCGGGCTCCGCCGGACCACCGCCGAGCTGGTCCTCGTACTCTCCGCCGACCTGCCGTTCCTCGACCGTGAGACCGTACGGGCCCTGCTGGACGCGGCCGCCGCACCCGGCACCCCCGCCCCCAGCGCCCCCGGCGCGAACGGCGCGGACGGCGCGCTGCTGCGGGACCCCGACGGCCGCGACCAGCCCCTGGTCGCCGCCTACCGCGCCGAACCCCTGCGCCGCGAGATCGCCCTGCTCGCCACCGAGCACGGCCACCTCACCGGGCTCCCGCTCCGCGCGCTGACCGCCGAACTGGACCTCGCCCGCGTCACCTCCCGGCCACTCGCCTCCTTCGACTGCGACACCTGGGACGATCTCGCCGTCGCCCGCGCCCGGATCAGGGAGCATGGAGGCGTGCTGGAGCAATGGATCACCGCCGTCAAGAGCGAGCTGGGCATCGACCTCGCCGTCGACACCACTACGCTGCTCGACCTCGCCCGGGACGCCGCCCACGGCGTCGCCCGCCCCGCCGCCCCGCTGACCACCTTCCTGGTCGGCTACGCGGCCGCCCACGCCGCCGCCACCGGCGCCGACCCCGCCCAGGCCGTCGCCGAGGCCTCCCGCAAGGCGGCCGACCTGGCGCTGCGGTGGGCCGACGAGGCAGCCGCCGACACCGCAGAACAGAACGGCTCCGGATGACCCCCACGAACTCCGCCGAGCAGGCCCTCGACGAGGCCCTGGCCCTGGTCAGCCGCGCCCCCGCGGCCGGCGGCGCCGGCGGCCACCGCGCGGCCCCCTGGCCGCAGGCCCGGGACACCGCCGGCCACGCCGGGAGCACGGTGCGGCCCCGAACCCACCGCGTGTCCCTCGCGGACGCCCTCGGCGAGGTCCTGGCCACCCCCCTGGACGCGCTGACCGACCTGCCGTCCTTCGACACCTCCGCCATGGACGGCTGGGCCGTCGCCGGACCCGGCCCCTGGAGCGTGCGGACCGGCGGCAGCGTCCTGGCCGGCTCCGAGCGACCCGAACCCCTCACGGACGGCGAGGCCGTACGCATCGCCACGGGCGCCCGGATCCCCGCCGACACCACCGCCGTCATCCGCAGCGAGCACTGCCGCGAGGCCGGCAGCCAGCTCTTCGCCGACCGGCCCGTCCTCACCGGCCAGGACATCCGCCCGCGCGGCCAGGAGTGCCGCTCCGGCGACCTGCTGCTGCCCGCCGGTTCCCTGGTCACCCCGGCCGTCCTGGGGCTGGCCGCGGCCGCCGGGTACGACGAGCTGACCACCCGGCCCCGCCCCCGCGTGGAGATCCTGGTGCTCGGCGACGAGCTGCTCGCCGAGGGCCTCCCGCACGAAGGGCTCGTGCGCGACGCCCTCAGCCCCATGCTCGGGCCCTGGATCGAGCGGCTCGGCGCCGAGGTCATCGCCGCCCGGCGGCTCGGTGACGACCCGGCGGGCGCCGCGGCCCTGCTCGAGGCCGTCACCACGAGCACCGCCGATGTCCTGGTCACCACGGGCGGCACCGCGTCCGGACCGGTCGACCACGTCCATCCGGTCCTGCGGAAGGCGGGCGCGGAACTGCTGGTCGACGGGGTCGCCGTGCGCCCCGGGCACCCGATGCTGCTGGCCCGCATGGGATCGGAGGCGCCCGACGGGAACCAGGTGCGCCACCTGGTAGGACTGCCCGGGAACCCGCTCGCCGCCGTCTCCGGGCTGCTGACCCTCGCCGACCCCCTGCTGCGCGCCCTCGCCGGCCGCCGTGCCCGCCCCCGCTACACGGCGCCGGTGCAGGGCGACGTACTCGGCCATCCGTACGACACCCGGCTCGTCCCGGTCCAGCTGAGCGACGAGCACGCCGTACCGCTGCGCTACCACGGCCCCGCGATGCTGCGCGGAGTGGCGGCCGCCGATGCGCTGGCCGTCGTACCGCCGAAGGGCGCGCGATCGGGACAGGAACTGGAGATTCTCGATCTGCCCTGGGCTTCCGGAGGATGTTTCACGTGAAACTGCACGGCCAGGACTCCATGGCCCGCGGCGCCGACGAGAAACTCGTCTCCCGGCGCATCAAGCTGCCCAAGCGGGTCGTCGAGGCGCCGCTGAGCCAGGTCACCAAGCGCCTGATGATGGCCTTGTTCGTGCTCTTCCTGACGGTCTTCATCGTGTGGCTGGACCGCGACGGCTACCACGACAACGCCAACGAGCAGGTCGATCTCCTCGACTGCTTCTACTACGCCACGGTGACGCTGTCGACGACCGGCTACGGCGACATCGTGCCGTACAGCGACAGCGCACGGCTGATCAACATCCTGCTGATCACGCCCCTGCGCGTGCTGTTCCTGATCATCCTGGTCGGTACCACCCTGGAAGTCCTCACGGAACGGACGAAGGAAGAGTGGCGGCTGAAGCGCTGGAGGAAGAACTTGCGTGAGCACACAGTCGTCGTCGGCTTCGGCACGAAGGGCCGCTCGGCCCTGCAGACACTGCTGGCCACCGGCCTCTCCAAGGAACAGGTCGTCGTCGTCGATCCCAGCGCCAAGGTGATCGACATGGCCAACGCGGAGGGCTTCACGGGCGTGGTCGGCGATGCGACCCGCTCCGACGTGCTGCTCCGCGCCGAGCTCCAGAAGGCCCGGCAGATCATCATCGCGACCCAGCGGGACGACACGGCGGTCCTGGTCACCCTGACCGCCCGCCAGCTCAACCGCGGGGCGAAGATCGTCGCGGCGGTGCGCGAGGAGGAGAACGCCCCACTGCTGCGCCAGTCCGGTGCGGACGCGGTCATCACGAGTGCGAGCGCGGCCGGCCGGCTGCTGGGCCTGTCGGTCCTCAGCCCGAGCGCGGGCACCGTGATGGAGGACCTGATCCAGCAGGGCAGCGGCCTCGACCTCATCGAACGCCCCGCCCGCAAGTCCGAGGCCGGCAAGTCGGTACGGGACACCGAGGACCTGGTGGTGAGCGTGCTGCGCGGCCACCGGCTGCTCGCGTACGACGATCCGCACGCGAGCCCGATCCAGCTGACGGACCGTCTCATCACCATCGTGCGGGCGGTTCCGCGGACCTCGCCGCACGTGAGGCTCGGACCTGCCGAGTAGCCGCTCCGTGGCGTAGCCTCCGGGCCATGCATGCGATCACCATCGAGCAGCCCGGCGGCCCCGAGGCCCTCGTCTGGGCCGACGTACCCGATCCGGTGCCGGGCGAGGGCGAGGTCCTCGTCGAGGTCGCGGCGAGCGCCGTGAACCGCGCCGACGTACTCCAGCGACAGGGTTTCTACGATCCGCCGCCCGGCGCCTCGCGCCATCCGGGGCTGGAGTGCTCCGGCCGGATCGCCGCGATCGGGCCGGGGGTGTCCGGCTGGTCGGTGGACGACGAGGTGTGCGCCCTGCTGGCCGGTGGCGGCTACGCCGAGCGGGTGGCCGTGCCGGCGGGCCAGCTGCTGCCGGTCCCGGCGGGCGTGGACCTGGTGACGGCGGCCGCGCTGCCCGAGGTCGTCGCGACCGTGTGGTCCAACGTGTTCATGGTGGCCGGGCTGCGCCCCGGCGAGACCCTGCTGGTGCACGGCGGGTCCAGCGGGATCGGCACGATGGCGATCCAGCTGGCGAAGGCGGTGGGCGCGACGGTCGCCGTGACGGCGGGCGGCCCGGAGAAGCTGGCGCGCTGCAAGGAGCTGGGCGCGGACATCCTGATCGACTACCGCGAGCAGGACTTCGTGGCCGCGCTGCGCGAGGCGACCGGCGGGGCCGGGGCCGACGTGATCCTGGACATCATGGGCGGGAAGTACCTCGCCCGGAACGTGGACGCGCTGGCCGTCAACGGACGGCTCGCGGTGATCGGGCTCCAGGGCGGGGTGAAGGCCGAACTGAACCTCGGCGCGCTGCTGGCCAAGCGGGCGGCGATCACCGCCACCTCGCTGCGGGCCCGCCCGCTGGAGGAGAAGGCGGCCATCATCGCCGCCGTACGCGAGCACGTGTGGCCGCTGGTGGCCGCGGGGCGGATCCGCCCGGTGGTCCACGCGACCTTCCCCATGCGGGATGCCGCCGAGGCCCACCGCGTGCTGGAGTCGAGCGCGCACGTGGGCAAGCTGCTGCTCACGGTCTGACGGCCGGGCGGTTGCGCTGCGCGGAGCTCGCCCCGGTCCCGCCCTCCCGCCGTTTCCCGGGGCTCCGCCCCGAACCCAGCGCCTCACACGCCGGCGAGGCTGGATCTTCCAGCCGTCCGGCGTGTGAGGACCGGTCCGGGCAGCGCCCGGGAAACGGCGCAAGGGCGGGGCGGGGGGACAGGCCCCGTGCAACGGAACCCGCACCCGCGCCGTACGGCTACAGGCTGCGCAGCAGGACCGCCGGGGACTCGACGCAGTCGGCGACGTAACGCAGGAAGCCGCCCGCCGTACCGCCGTCGCAGACCCGGTGGTCGAAGGTCAGCGACAGCTGGACGACCTTGCGGACCGCCAACTGCCCCTCGTGGACCCACGGCTTGTCGATGATCCGGCCCACACCCAGCATCGCCGCCTCGGGGTGGTTGATGATCGGCGTGGAGCCGTCGACCCCGAACACCCCGTAGTTGTTCAGGGTGAACGTCCCGCCGGTCAGATCGGCCGGAGTCAGCTTCCCGGCCCGGGCCACTTCGGTCAGGCGGGCGAACTCCGCCGACAGGGACTCGGGGTTGCGGTGCTGCGCGTCCCGGACCACCGGGACCACCAGGCCCCGCTCGGTCTGCGCGGCGAAGCCCAGGTGCACCGACGGGAGCCGGACGATCTCCTTGGCCGCGAGGTCCACGGTGGAGTTGAGCTCCGGGTACCGGGCCAGGGCGGCCGTGCAGATCCGGGCCAGCAGGGCGAGCACCGAGATCTTGGGTCCGCCCACGGCGTTCATCGCGGCCCGGGCGGCCATCAGCTCGGTGGCGTCCGCGTCGACCCAGCAGGTGGCGTCCGGGATCTCCCGGCGGCTGCGCGACAGCTTCTCGGCGACCGCCCCGCGCACTCCCTTGAGCGGGATCCGCTCGCCCTGCGCTGCTCCTGCCGCCGGCGACGCCACCGCGGCGGCCGGCGCCGGCCCGGGCGCGCGCAGCGCGGTGAGCGCCGCCTCCACGTCCGCCCGCAGGATCAGGCCGTCGGGGCCGGACCCGCGCAGTGCGCGCAGGTCGACCCCGCCGTCCTTGGCCAGCTTGCGGACCAGCGGCGAGATCACGGGCACCGGCCCGGCGGGGGCCGCCGGAGCCACCGGGGCGGCGACGGGGGCCGGAGCCGCGACGGGCGCCGAGACCGCGGCGGTGACGGGTCGCACCCGTCGCCGACGCGCCGGGCGCGAGTGGTCCTCGCCGTAGCCGATCAGAGGCCGGGGCACGTTGCCGGAAGCCTCGGCCTCGGCCGCCTGCGCGGCCGGGGCCTCCGGGAGCGACGACGCCCCCACCGCCACGGTGATCAGCGGTGCTCCGACGGGCAGTTCCGTGCCCTCCTCCCCGAAGCGGGCGGTGACCACACCGCCGTAGGGGCACGGAACCTCCACCATCGCCTTGGCCGTCTCGACCTCGACCACCGGCTGGTCGATGGCGACGACATCGCCCACCGCCACGAGCCAGCGGACGATCTCGGCCTCGGTCAGGCCCTCCCCGAGATCGGGAAGCTTGAATTCCATTACCTGCGGCATCAGTTCTCCCACTGCAGGCGTGCCACGGTGTCCAGGATCCGGTCCACACCCGGCAGGTGGTGCTTCTCCAGCATCGGCGGCGGGTAGGGGATGTCGAAGCCCGTCACCCGCAGCACCGGCGCCTCCAGGTGGTGGAAGCACCGCTCCGTGACGCGGGCGGCGATCTCCGCGCCCGGTCCGCCGAAGCCGCCGGCCTCGTGGACCACGACGGCGCGCCCGGTGCGGCGTACGGACTCCACGACCGTGTCCTCGTCGAAGGGGACCAGCGAGCGCAGGTCGACGACCTCCAGCTCCCAGCCCTCCTCGCGCGCCGCCTCGGCCGCCTCCAGGCACACCGGCAGCGAGGGCCCGTAGGTGATCAGCGTGGCGCTGGTGCCGGTCCGCCGGACCAGCGCCTTACCGATGCCGGGCACCTGCGTCGGCGCCTCGGGACGCCAGTCGGCCTTCGACCAGTAGAGCCGCTTCGGCTCCAGGAAGACCACCGGGTCGTCGCTCGCGATCGACGCGCGCAGCAGCCCGTACGCGTCCTCGACCGTCGCCGGGGTCACCACCGTCAGGCCGGGCGTGGCCACGTAGTACGCCTCGGAGGAGTCGCAGTGGTGCTCCACGCCGCCGATCCCGCCGCCGTACGGCACACGGATGGTGATCGGCAGCGGCATCGCGCCGCGGGTGCGGTTGCGCATCTTCGCCACGTGCGAGATCAGCTGCTCGAACGCCGGGTACGCGAAGGCGTCGAACTGCATCTCCACGACCGGCCGCAGCCCGTACATGGCCATGCCCACCGCGGCGCCCAGGATGCCCGCCTCCGCGAGCGGGGTGTCCGTGCAGCGCTCCTCGCCGAATTCCTTCGCGAGCCCGTCCGTGATCCGGAAGACCCCGCCGAGCGTCCCGACGTCCTCGCCCATGACGTGGACGGTCGGGTCCTCGGCCATGGCGTCGCGCATCGCCCGGGTCAGGGCCTGCGCCATCGTCGCGGGCTTGACCCCCGACTTCGCGGACTTCGCCGCCACCGTCGTCACGCCTGATCCTCGGCTTCCAGCTCTGCACGGAGCATGGCCGCCTGCTCGCGCAGCCGGTCCGTCTGCTCCGCGTACACGTGCGCGAACAGGTCCATCGGGTCCACCACCGGATCCGCGTTCATTCCCTCGCGGAGCGCCGCGGCCATCACCTCGGCATCGTCGCGCGCCGCCCGGATCGCCGCTTCGTCGATGATCCCGCGGGCGGTCAGCTCACGCTCCAGCAGATCGACCGGGTCGTGCGCCTTCCAGGCCTCGACCTCGGCGTCACCGCGGTAGCGGGTCGCGTCGTCCGCGTTCGTGTGGGCCTCCATCCGGTAGGTGACGGCCTCGATCAGGGTCGGGCCACCACCGGCCCGGGCCCGCCGGACGGCCTCGGTCAGCACCTCGTGCATCGCGGCGATGTCGTTGCCGTCGACCAGCCGGCCGGGCATTCCGTACCCCACGGCCTTGTGGGCCAGCGTCGGGGCGGCGGTCTGCTTGGCGAGCGGGACGGATATCGCGAAGCCGTTGTTCTGGACGAGGAAGACGACCGGGGCCTGCCAGACGGCGGCGAAGTTGAGCGCCTCGTGGAAGTCGCCCTCGCTGGTGCCGCCGTCGCCGACCATGGCGAGGGCGACGACGTCGTCGCCGCGCAGCCGGGCCGCGTGCGCCAGGCCCACGGCGTGCGGCAGCTGGGTGGCGAGCGGGGTCGAGAGCGGGGCGATGCGGTACTCACGCGGGTCGTAGCCGGTGTGCCAGTCGCCGCGCAGGAGCGTCAGCGCCTGTACGGGGTCCAGTCCGCGTGCCACGGCCGCCAGGGTGTCGCGGTAGCTCGGGAACAGCCAGTCCTGGTCCTCCAGGACCAGCGCGGCCGCGATCTCGCAGGCCTCCTGGCCCACGGTGGAGGGGTAGACGGCGAGCCGGCCCTGCTTGGTGAGCGCCGTGGCCTGGGCGTTGTAGCGCCGGCCGCGCACGAGCTCGGCGTAGCAGCGGCGCATCAGCTCCGGGTCGAGTCGGTCCGCCGCCTCGGTGCCCAGCACCCGGTAGGGCTCGGGGTCCGGAAGCAGCGGGGCGGCATCCGTACGGGGCCTCCAGGCAGGCGGCGGGGTGGGACGGTGGGACGCACCGGCACCGGGCAGCTCTTGGACCGTCATGGCGGCGTACACCTCCTCGTGGGAAGCGGGCAGGGGGTGCCCCGGGTGTGAGGCCCCTCACCTACCGATTGTTCGGTTGTCTGCGCAATTTGGCTACAGGCGACTCCAGGCTGTGGACAAACTGGCGTCGGGGCCCTGGTATGGATGCAGGACGTCCAGGAGAGGGAGGCATCGGGCAATGCCGGATGAACAAATGGCCGGACCGGGTTCCGCACCGGCTGCGCCGGGGGGCGTACCGGGGGCCTCCGGAGTCCCGCCCGTCACACCCCGTCCCCTGGATCCGATCGACCGGTCGATCATGCGGCTGCTCCAGGCGGACGGCCGGGCGTCGATACGGTCCGTGGCGGAGCAGGTGCACGTCTCGCGGGCCAATGCGTACGCCCGGATCAACCGGCTCATCGACGACGGGGTAATCCGCGGGTTCACGGCCCGCGTCAACCACGAACGCGCAGGCCAGGGCGCATCCGCCTATATCACCCTGAAGATCGTCCAGAACTCCTGGCGCACGGTCCGCGAGCAGCTGCGCGAGCTCCCGGGCGCCGCGCACATCGCACTGGTCAGCGGGGACTTCGACGTCCTGCTGCTGGTGCACACGCCGGACAACCGGACCCTGCGCGAGCTGGTCCTGACCCGGCTCCAGGCCATCCCCGAGGTCCTCTCGACGCGGACCCTGCTGGTGTTCGAGGAAACGGATCTCCTGGACACGGGCCCGGGACCCGGCCCCGCCGGGGGCGCCCCGTCGATCGCCGAGGACTAGCCCGCCCGGGTGACACGAACGCCCCCGGCGCGGCCTGTGAGGCCGTACCGGAGGCGTTCGAGGTCCAGCGGGGCGTTCGAGGTCCGGCGGGGTCAGCGGACGGTGCGCAGCCCGTCGAAGGCCATGTGGACGACCGCGTCGGCGAGCTGGTCGGAGCCCGTGCCCGAGTGCGGGCGGTACCACTCGACCAGGGAGTTCACCATGCCGAACAGGAGGCGGGTGGCGAGGCGGATGTCCACGTCCGCCCGCAGGTCGCCGTCCGCGGCGGCTGCCGTGAGCAGCTCGGCGACCTGGTGGTCGAACTCGCGCCGGCGTTCCAGCGCCCACCGCTCGGTGCGGGTGTTGCCGCGCACGCGCAGCAGCAGCGTCACGTACGGCAGCTCGCCGACCAGCACCTCGACCGTGCGGCGCGTGACGTACTCGACGCGCTCGACGGCCCGGCCGCGGACCGCGCCCGGCTCCTCCAGGATCGCGAAGAGTCCGTCGATGGCCCGGCTGACGGCCCGCCGCAGCAGCTCCTCCTTGCCCGCGACATGGTGGTAGATCGAGGACTTCGAGATGCCCGCTGCCTTGGAGAGGTGCTCCATCGAGGTGCCGTCGTAACCGCGCTCGTTGAAGACCTGGACGGCGACCGACAGCAGGGTCTCGGGGGTGTAGGTGTCCCGCTTGGCCGTCGTCATTCGCCCCCCTCCGCGTCGTCCGCGGCGTAGCCCAGCTTGAACAGGGCCAGGGAGGGCGCGTAGCGGCCCCCGGGACAGCGCTCGTCGAGATTGTGCAGCAGGTCGTAGGCGAAGTCCCGGCCGAGCCGCTCGTGCCATTCGGTCGGGCCCAGCGGGTAGTTCACGCCGAGCCGCATCGCGGTGTCGATGTCCTCGGCCGAGGCGGCGCCGCGGGCGACGGCGTCGGCCGTCAGGTCGATCAGCATCGCGACGGTCCGCGCGACGATCATGCCGGGGACGTCGCCGATCACGGAGACCTGCTTGCCCAGCTTCTGGAAGAGGCCGATCGCCTCGGCGAGGGTCCGCTCGCTGGTGTCCGCGCTCGCCGAGAGCGCGATCCGGGTGGCGCCCCGGTAGTCGAGCGCGAGGTCGAAGTAGACGACGTCCGCGAACTCGACGGAGGTCTTGCCGTCGGCGAGGACCAGCTGGCCCTCGCCGGGCAGCTGGATGTACGGGCCCCCCTGCTCGGTGGCGGCGACCGCGATCCCGGCCTCCTCCAGAAGCTCCACCAGGCCGGCGGCCGGGCCGAGGTCACCGACGACGGTGACCATCGCCGGGGCCTTCTCGGGAGCGGCGGTGTGCGGGAGGGCGGTCTCGGCGTCCGGACCGTACGGGTACCAGCCGTGCCCCGACTTGCGGCCGAGGCGGCCGGACTGGACGAGGCGGCGCTGGGCGAGCGAGGGGGTGAACTTCGGGCTGCGGAAGAAGGACTCCCACACCGAGCGGGTCACGGCCTCGTTGACGTCCTGGCCGATCAGGTCGGTCAGCTGGAAGGGGCCCATCTTGAAGCCGCCGCTCTCGCGGAGCACGGCGTCGATGGTGGCCGGGTCGGCGCCCTGCTCCTCGTACACCGAGAAGGCCTCGGCGTAGAAGGGGCGGGCGATCCGGTTGACGATGAAACCGGGGGTGTCGGCGCAGCGGACCGGCGTCTTCCCCCAGCCGAGGACCGTGCGGTACGCGCGCTCGGCGGCGGCCGGATCGGTCGCGAAGCCGCTGACCACCTCGACGAGCGGGAGCAGCGGGGCCGGGTTGAAGAAGTGCAGGCCGAGGAAGCGGCCGGGGTGCGCGAGTCCGGCGGCGAGCTCGGTAACGGAGAGCGAGGAGGTGTTGGTGGCCAGCAGCGCGTCCGGCGACAGCACTTCCTCGAGCGCGGCGAAGAGCGTCTGCTTCACGGTGACGTTCTCGACCACGGCCTCGATGACGAGGGCGGCCCCGGCGAGCTCCGCGAGGTCGCCGGCCGGGGCGATCCGGCCGATCGCCTCCTCGGCCTCGGCGCGGTCCAGACGGCCCTTGGCGGCCATCCGCTCGACCCGGTCCTGGACGAAACCGACGCCGTCGGCGGCGAGGGAGGCGTTGATGTCGTAGATCAGCACGCGGTGACCTGCGAGAAGAGCGACCTGGGCGATGCCCTGGCCCATGGTGCCCGCCCCGATGACCGCCACAGTGCGGGACCGCTCGATTGCTGTCATGTCCTGATCCTCCCGCACACACTTATCCACAGGTCCGCCGGGCCCTCTTGTCCCGACCGATCGTTCGGTTACTCTAACTCCAGTCTCCTGTTCTTCGCCCGGCTCAACGAGGAGTTGGTCCCTGATGGCCGCCGAGCTCACCGTCCCCCAGCTGTCCGCCAAGCACCGGCCCACCCTGGACCAGGCCCTGTCGGCGATCCGCAGCCGTGCCTATTGGTCCCCGCATCCCGAGCACCCCAAGGCGTACGGCGAGACCGCGCCCGCCGACGGTCTCGCCGCGTTCGAGGCCGTCCGCGGCACCCGGCTGGACCTGGGCCAGCCCGGCACCGACGGCTGGACGGGCGCCGAGGTGTCCCCCTTCGGCCCGGAGCTGGGTATCGAGTACCCGCACGTGGACCCGGACGTACTGCTGCCCGCGATGAAGGCCGGCATGGGCGCCTGGCGCGACGCGGGACCCGAGGCGCGCGCCCTGGTCTGTATCGAGATCCTGGCCCGCATCTCCGCCCGGACCCACGAGTTCGCGCACGCGGTCATGCACACCAGCGGCCAGGCCTTCATGATGGCGTTCCAGGCCGGCGGCCCCCACGCGCAGGACCGCGGCCTGGAGGCCGTGGCCTACGCGTACGAGGAGCAGACCAGGGTCCCGGGCCAGGCCGACTGGTCCAAGCCGCAGGGCAAGAAGGACCCGCTGGAGCTCGGCAAGACCTTCACCGCCGTCCCGCGCGGCATCGCCCTCATGATCGGCTGCAACACCTTCCCGACCTGGAACGGCTACCCGGGGCTGTTCGCCTCCCTCGCCACCGGCAACGCGGTGCTGGTCAAGCCGCACCCGCGGGCCGTGCTGCCGCTCGCGCTGACCGTCCAGGTCGCGCGCGAGGTCCTGGCGGAGGCCGGCTTCGACCCGAACCTGGCGGCGCTCGCGGTCGAGCGTCCGGGCGAGGGCATCGCCAAGTCCCTCGCGGTCCGCCCCGAGATCAAGCTGATCGACTACACCGGGTCCACCGAGTTCGGTGACTGGCTGGAGGCCAACGCCCGCCAGGCCCAGGTCTACACGGAGAAGGCCGGCGTCAACACCGTCGTCCTGGACTCCACCGACAACTACAAGGGGATGCTGTCCAACCTGGCGTTCTCGCTGTCCCTGTACAGCGGCCAGATGTGCACCACCCCGCAGAACCTGCTGATCCCGCGCGACGGCATCGCGACGGACGCCGGCCACAAGAGCTACGACGAGGTCGTCGCCGACCTCGCCGCCTCGGTCGGCGGCCTGCTGGGCGACGACGCCCGGGCCAACGCGCTGCTCGGCGCGCTGGTCAACCCGGACGTCAGGACCCGGCTGGAGGCCGCTGCCGCCCTGGGCGAGGTCGCGCTGGCCTCCCGGGAGGTCGTGAACCCCGAGTTCCCGGACGCGGTGGTCCGTACCCCCGTCATGGTCAAGCTGGACGCCGCGAAGCCCGACCCGGAGGCGCCGTACCTCTCCGAGTGCTTCGGCCCGGTCTCCTTCGCGGTCGCGGTGGACACCACCGCCGACGCCCTCGACCTCCTGCGCCGCACGGTGCGGGAGAAGGGCGCCATGACGGTGGGCGCGTACACGACGTCGGCGGACACCGAGCGGGCGATCGAGGAGGTCTGCCTGGAGGAGTCCGCGCAGCTCTCCCTGAACCTGACCGGCGGGGTGTTCGTCAACCAGACCGCCGCGTTCTCGGACTTCCACGGCTCCGGCGGCAACCCGGCGGCCAACGCGGCCCTGTGCGACGGCGCCTTCGTCGCCAACCGCTTCCGCGTGGTGGAGGTGCGCCGCCAGGCGTAACCGCGCGCCGCGACCCGGCCCGGGTGGACCGCGCTCCTCCTGCTCCCGCTACTCCTGCCCCGCCTGGCCGAAGACGCGGGAGGAGGCGTCCACCTGGGCCATCCGGCGCAGGGCCGCGAACATCGCGTCGCCCACCACCGTGCCCACGACCACCGCCTCGACCAGGTCCTCGCGGTCGGCCCGGCGTGCGGTGTAGTCCAGATCCGCCCGGGCCACCTGCTCGGCCGCGTCGGCGTAGACGTCGAGCAGCTCGGCGAAGGAGCCGTGGCCCACCCGCGCGAGTGAGGCGAGCGCGGCCTGAAGCGCCTCGGCCGCCCGGTTGCCGGGGTGGACGTGCCAGCCGCGCGCCTCGACCAGCCGCGTCACCCGCTCCCGCGCCAGCACCGCCTCGGCGTCGTCCTGGGACGACCCGCCGTCGCCGTATTCGGGCACCAGCCGCCGGGCGGCGGTGCCGAGCAGCTTGTGCACGGGCTGCTCCCTGTCGTCGATGGCCGCGAGGACGTCTCCGATGGCAGCGACCGACAGCCCGCCGACCTCCAGCAGGGCCCGGACCAGCCGCAGCCGCCGCTCGTGCCCGTCGCCGTAGCTCGCCTGGTTGGGGCTGCTCAGCTCGCCCGGCGGGAGCAGGCCCTCCCGTACGTAGTACTTGATCGTCGGTACCGGCACTCCGGTACGGCGGCTCAACTCTCCGATGCGCATGGTCTGTTCACTCGTTTCTTCTTGCCCCGTTCCCGGCCCATCATAGATAGTGGAGCTATCAGATAGCGGCGAGCGTCACTATCCATTCTTCTGGGGGGCCCATGCCTGCGTCGAAATCCGCGTCACTGTCCGCCTTACGCACCTGGCACCGGCCACTGACCCTGTTCGCCGGGGTGATGGCGGTGTGGGCCGTCGGCTCGGCCGTGGGCCTCGCCGTCGACGACCGGATGCTGGTGGGTGCGCCGATCTGGGCCAAGCCCTTCAAGTTCGCCGTCTCGTTCGTCGGCTACTCCCTCAGCCTGGCCTGGATGATCTCGCTGGCCGTCGCCGCCCGCCCCGGCCTGCGCAGGCCCGCCTGGTGGGCCGGTACGGTCGTCGTCGCGACCAGCCTGGTGGAGATGCTGCTCATCACGGGCCAGGTGATCCGGGGCAGGCAGAGCCACTTCAACCAGCGGACACCCCTCGACGAGCAGATCTACAGCGCCATGGCCAATACCGTCGTCGTCCTGTGGACGGCCACGCTCGTGATCGCCGTACTGCTCTTCCGCACCCGCGTGGTCGACCGGGCCACCACCTGGTCGATCCGGATCGCCGCCGTCCTCGCCCTCACGGGCGCCGGACTCGGCTTCCTGATGGCCATCCCGACCGAGGCCCAGCTCGCGGCCGAGGACTCACCCGTAGTGGGCGCCCACAACGTGGGAGTGCCGGACGGCGGACCCGCGATGCCGCTCACCGGCTGGTCGACCACCGGCGGCGACCTGCGCATCCCGCACTTCTTCGGCATGCACGCACTGCAGCTGCTCCCCCTGTTCGTCCTCGTACTGGCCGCCCTCGGCGGCCGCTTCGCCCTGCTGCGCGCGGAACGGGTGCGGCTGCGCCTGACCCTGGTCGCGGCCGGGGTCTACGCGGCCACCTTCGGGCTGGTGACCTGGCAGGCCCTGCGCGGCCAGGCGCTGATCCACCCGGACGGGACCACGCTCGGCGCGGCCGCGGCGATCGTCGCCGGGGGCGCTCTAGGAGTGCTCGCAGCCCTGTTCGCCGGCCGGGGGGCCGCCCCAGTGGAAGAGGGCCATGGCCACGCTGGTGGCGAGGTTGTAGCTGGAGACCTGGGGACGCATCGGCAGGGAGACGAGGTGGTCGGCCCGGGCGCGCAGCTCCGGTGAGATCCCGTGGCGCTCCGAGCCGAAGGCCAGCAGCGCGTCGTCGGGGAGGGTGAGGGCGCGGATGTCGGCGCCCTCGGGGTCGAGCGCGTAGAGCGGGCCGGGCGGCAGCTCGTCCCACTCGAGGCGCTCGACGGTGGTGGCGTAGTGCAGACCGGCCCCGGCCCGGACCACGTTCGGGTGCCAGGGGTCGAGGTCGCCGCGGGTCACCACGCCGGTGGCGCCGAAGCCGGCGGCGAGCCGGACGACGGCGCCGACGTTGCCGAGGTTGCGGGGATTGTCGAGGACGACCACGGGCGCCGGCCGGGGCAGCCGCCCCAGCCCGGCGAGGCCGGCCGCCCGGTCGGGCCGTACCGCGAGGGCCGCGACCCCGGTGGGGTGCACGCGGGGCAGCACCTCCTTGAGGTCGGCCCGCCGCACCAGCCGCTCCACGGCGGCCTCGACGTCCGGAGCCAGTTCCCGGGCCAGTGCCCGTACGGCGGCGGGATCCTCGGCGATGACCATCCGCACATCGGCCCCGAACCGCAGGGCGTGCTTCACCGCGTGAAATCCGTCGAGCAGCACGAGACCCCCCGCCCGCTCGGCCTCCCGCCATTCCCGCACCGTCTCGTCCATACCCCGACCCTAAGGTCCGCGCGGGAACCCTCCGCCACATCCAGCCTCGCCGGCGTTTGAGGCGCGGGGTCCGGGGCGGAGCCCGGTGGAGCGGCGCCGCAGGGCACCGTCGGCGCGGCACCGTCAGCGCGGCCCCGGCACCGCCACGGGCACCGGCTCGGCGGGATCCGCCGCCGGCTCCACGGCACGCCGCCGCCGCGCGGCGACCCGTACCCCCAGCCACACCAGGAACCCGGTCGGCAGGAACACCGCGTCCGCGGCGATCATCGCCAGAGAGAAGAACGGCAACCCCAGCAGCACCGCGATCCCGGCGTGCTCCAGCATCATCACCGCGAGCAGCACGTTCTTGATCCGCCGGTTGAACAGGGTGAACGGAAACGCCACCTGCACCACCACCGTCCCGTACGACAGCAGCATCACCAGCGTCCCGCTGCCCGCCACCAGCGCCGACAGCGCCGGCCACGGGGTGAAGTAGTCCAGCCCCAGCGGGTAGTACAGGGCCGTCCCGTCCTGCCACCGGGAGCCCTGGATCTTGTACCAGCCCGCCGTGGCGTAGATCAGGCAGACCTCGGCCATGATCACCAACATGCCCGCGTTGTGCAGCAGGTTGGCGAGGACGTCCAGTACCGCCCGCCCCTCGCCCTCCGGCTCGTAGCGGTCGACCATCCACCACAGCCCGCAGCCCACCCACACCACCGCGAACGCCGCCAGCCAGCCGTACCCGAACCGCCCGGTCGCCGCGCCGAAGGCGAACACCGCCCCCAGCACGCCCCACAGCACCGGGCCGGCCGCCCCGGCCGTCGCCGAGCCGCAGGTACGGGCCCGGCGCGCGTCCAGCGACCACACCTGCGCGCACCGGGTCAGCACCAGGTAGATCGCCATCAGGTGGATGACGTTGTCCCCGCCGTCGCCCATGAACACGCTGCGGTTCTGCAGCGACAGCACTCCGATCATGAAGAGCACCGAGGTCGCCCGCGTCCGCCAGCCCAGCAGCAGCCCCAGGCTCGCCAGTACGGACACCGCGTAGACGATCTCGAACCACAGTCCCGAGTCGGACCACATCAGCACCGTGAAGGCGTGGTTGGAGTCGATCAGCCGTTCCGCCAGCGCCCAGCTCCACGGCCCGTCCGGCCCGTACAGCTCGGCCCGGTGCGGGAACTCCCGCAGCAGGAAGAAGAGCCAGGTCGCGGCGAAGCCGATGCGGACCACGGCGCTCTGGTACGGGCCCAGCACCTGCCCGGTGACCTGCGCGGCCAGTCGGCCCGCCGCCTCGCGGGCGCGCCTCACACCGTCCACCACGGCAGCTCCCGGTAGTAGGTCTGGGTGTCGGTGGTCTCGGTGCTCCACTGCGGCGCGGGCACCGCCGTGGTCGCCGAGCGCAGCTGGATCCGCAGCACGGTCCCGTCCGGGTACCGGGGGGAGAGCCGGTTCACCGCGATCCGCCGCAGGTACTCCTCGGACAGCTGCCCGCGATCGCCGTTCGGCTTGTTGTCCTCGTCGTGGGAGCCGGTGAAGAAGTCCCAGGCCCGGCGGAGCTCGTTCTGCCGCGTGTGGCTCGGCAGCAGGCTGTGCCGGATGGCCGCACCGTCCTCGGCGCTCAGGTCGCTCCAGGGCGTGGCGGTCACCTCGCCGTCGGCGCCGCGGACCTCCGCGCGCGCCTCCACCGCGATGTTCTGCTGGAGCGGGTTCGGGGCGAAGAGCTTCCAGTTCTGTTCGAACTCTGGGTAGATCCAGCCGTCGATCGTCTGCGCGTGCTGCTTGCTCAGCGTGTTGGTCGGGGCCACGTGCAGGAAGACGAGCGCGAGGTGCGCGCAGGCGGCCACCCCGATCGCCCCGAGGGCCAGGGCTGCCACGACCCGGAACGGGGTGGACAGACCGGCCATTCCGGGCGCCCGCGGGGGTGGCGGAGCGGCCCTTTCGGCGGGCTCGTGCTCGTTCGAATCCATCCCCACCCGATCGTCCGGCATCCACAGGGTTGACCTCAGAGGTTGACACCCTACGGGCCGCCGTCTCACCATTGAAGCGGATGAACCGAACGATCGGTCGGTCGGGCGGACAGCGGACTCTCAGAGGGGGCCGGAATGGTGGCAGTGACCCCGGAATCGGGGCCGGACACGGCCCTCGGGACAGACGGGACGGACGGGACAGGCATGACGGCTGACCTGGGCGCACAGCTCGCGGCGGCATTCGACGCGGCCGTGGCGGCCGACGAGCGCGTGGAGCCGCGCGACTGGATGCCCGACGAGTACCGCGCCTCCCTGGTGCGTCAGATGGCTCAGCACGCCCACTCCGAGATCATCGGCATGCAGCCCGAGGCCAACTGGATCACCCGCGCGCCCTCGCTGCGCCGCAAGGCGATCCTGATGGCCAAGGTGCAGGACGAGGCCGGCCACGGGCTGTACCTGTACAGCGCGGCCGAGACCCTCGGCACCAGCCGCGACGAGCTGCTCGACAAGCTCCACTCGGGCAAGCAGAAGTACTCCTCGATCTTCAACTACCCCACCCTGACCTGGGCGGACGTCGGCGCCATCGGCTGGCTCGTGGACGGCGCAGCGATCACCAACCAGGTGCCGATCTGCCGCTGCTCCTACGGGCCCTACGCGCGCGCCATGGTCCGGATCTGCAAGGAGGAGTCCTTCCACCAGCGCCAGGGGTACGAACTGCTCCTCGCCCTCTCCCGGGGCACCGAGGAGCAGCACGCGATGGCCCAGGACGCCGTCGACCGGTGGTGGTGGCCGTCGCTGATGATGTTCGGCCCGCCGGACGACGAGTCGGCGCACTCGGCGCAGTCGATGGCCTGGCGCATCAAGCGCCACTCGAACGACGAGCTGCGCCAGCGGTTCGTGGACATCGCCGTCCCGCAGGCCGAGTCCCTCGGCCTCACCCTTCCCGACCCCGACCTCACGTGGAACGAGGAGCGCGGGCACCACGACTTCGGCGCCATCGACTGGGCCGAGTTCTGGGAGGTGCTCAAGGGCAACGGCCCCTGCAACGAGCAGCGGATCGGCCAGCGGCGCAAGGCCCACGAGGACGGCGCCTGGGTGCGCGACGCGGCCGCGGCCTACGCGCGGAAGCAGACGGCACAGCAAGCGGCACAGCAAGCGGCGAACCCCGCCGGACAGAACGAGGAGGCACGGGTATGACGCAGAACTGGCCCCTGTGGGAGGTGTTCGTGCGCTCGCGCCGCGGCCTCTCGCACACGCACGCGGGAAGCCTGCACGCCCCCGACGCGGAGATGGCCCTGCGCAACGCCCGCGACCTCTACACCCGGCGCGGTGAGGGCATCTCGATCTGGGTGGTGCCCTCCACCGAGATCACCGCCTCCTCGCCGGACGAGCGGGACCCCTTCTTCGCCCCGTCCGCGGACAAGCCGTACCGGCACCCGACCTTCTACGACATCCCGGAGGGGGTGAGCCACCTGTGACCGGCACCGACACCACCACCGGCCTCACCGGCGCCACCGCCGCCGCGGCACTGGCGCTCGGCGACGACGCGCTGATCCTCTCCCACCGCCTCGGCGAGTGGGCCGGGTTCGCCCCCGTCCTGGAGGAGGACGTCGCCCTCGCCAACATCGCGCTCGACCTGCTCGGCCAGGCCCGGATCCTGCTGTCCCTCGTCGGCGACGAGGACGAGCTGGCGTTCCTGCGCGAGGAGCGGTCCTTCCGCAACCTCCAGCTGGTCGAGCAGCCGAACGGCGACTTCGCCCACACCATCGCCCGCCAGCTCTACTTCTCCTTCTACCAGCACGAGGTCTACGGGGAGCTCGCCCGCGGGGACGGCCCCTTCGCCCCGCTGGCGGCCAAGGCCGTCAAGGAGACCGCGTACCACCGCGACCACGCCGAGCAGTGGACCCTGCGGCTCGGCGACGGCACCGAGGAGAGCCGCAACCGCATGCGGGCCGCCCTCGACGCGCTGTGGAAGTTCACCGGCGAGATGTTCCAGCCGGTGGAGGGACTCGACGGCCTGGACCCGGCCGCCCTGGAGCAGCGCTGGCTGGCCGCCCTGACCGGCGTACTGGACCGGGCGGGGCTCGACCTGCCCCAGGGACCGCGCACCGGCGCCTGGGCGGCGGGAGCCGGCCGGCAGGGCCTGCACACCGAATCCTTCGGCCGGATGCTCGCCGAGATGCAGCACCTGCACCGCAGCCACCCGGGGGCGTCATGGTGACCGCCGACGCCGGAACCACCCGCCTGGAGGCGGAGCTGGCCACGCTGGCCGGCTCCGTCCCGGACCCGGAGCTGCCCGTGCTCACCCTCGGGGAGCTCGGCGTGGTGCGCGGGGTGCGGATGCACGAGGACGGCCACGCCGAGGTCACCCTCACCCCGACCTACACCGGCTGCCCGGCCATCGAGGCCATGTCCGCCGACATCGAGCGGGCCCTGACCGGCCACGGCATCCCCGAGGTGCGGGTGATCACGGTGCTCGCCCCCGCCTGGTCGACCGACGACATCAGCGCGGAGGGCCGCCGCAAGCTCGCCGAGTTCGGCATCGCCCCGCCCCGGCCGCACGCGGCCGGCGGACCGGTCCTGCTCACCCTGTCGGTCCGCTGCCCGAACTGCGGGTCGACCGACACCGAGCTGCTGAGCCGCTTCTCCTCCACCGCATGCAAGGCGCTGCGCCGCTGTACCGCCTGCCGCGAGCCGTTCGACCACTTCAAGGAGCTCTAGATGGCCGCCCCCCGCCACGGCGCGTTTCACCCGCTGACGGTGGCGGCAGTCGACCGGCTCACCGACGACTCGGTGGCACTGACCCTGCGCGTTCCCGAGGAACTGCGCGAGGACTACCGGCACGCCCCGGGCCAGCACCTGACGCTGCGCCGCGCCGCCCCCGAGGGCGGTATGGAGGTCCGCCGCACCTACTCGATCTGCTCCGCGGCGCCGTCCGCGGCCGGCCCCGGCCCGGCGTGGCTGCGGGTCGGGGTGCGGCTGGTGGAGGGCGGCGAGTTCTCCACCTTCGCGCACAAGGAGATCGCCGCGGGGGACGTGCTGGACGTCATGGTCCCGGCCGGGCGCTTCGTGCTGGAGCCCACCGCCGCCCCGGCCTCGGCGCACTATGCGGCCATCGTCGGCGGCAGCGGCATCACGCCGGTGCTGTCGATCGCCGCGAGCCTGCTGGCCGCCCGACCCGACGCCCGCTTCTGCCTCGTGCGCAGCGACCGTACGGCGGCCTCGACGATGTTCCTCGAGGAGGTCGCCGACCTCAAGGACCGCTATCCGGCGCGGTTCCAGCTGGTGACGGTCCTGTCCCGGGAGGAGCAGGAGTCCGGGCTGCCCTCGGGGCGGCTGGACGAGGAGCGGCTGGCGGCCCTGCTGCCCGCGCTGCTGCCGGTGACGGAGGTGACCGGCTGGTTCCTGTGCGGCCCGTACGGCCTGGTGCAGGGCGCGGAGCGGACCCTGGCCGCGCTCGGCGTCCCCCGGACCCGGGTGCACGAGGAGATCTTCCACGTCGAGGACACCGCGCCGACGGCCCGCGCCACCGCCGGGACGGCCGCCGCGCACGGGCGGGTCACCGCACGGCTCGACGGCCGCTCGGGCACCTGGCCGGTCCAGGACGGCGAGTCCCTGCTGGACGCCGTGCTGCGCAACCGCGCGGACGCCCCGTACGCCTGCAAGGGCGGGGTCTGCGGCACCTGCCGGGCGTTCGTGGTCTCGGGCGAAGTGCGGATGGAGCGGAACTTCGCGCTGGAGGCCGAGGAGACGGAGGCCGGGTTCGTCCTGGCCTGCCAGTCGCACCCGGTCACCGAGGAAGTGGAGATCGACTTCGACCGCTGAGCGGAACGAGGTCCCTCCGGTCAGGCCCCTGTCCCACGACAGGGGCCTGACCGTTTTCAAGGCCTGTCCATTTTCAAGAACTTGTTCTATCTTGACGCACCGTCAGACGCGAGACCGTCAGAAGCGACACCGTCAGACCCGAACGTGCGGGAGGACAGGCAGTGGACTTCACCTTCACCGAGGAGCAGCAGGCCGCCGTCGAGGCGGCCCGGGCCGTCTTCGCGGACGTCGCGGCCGACGGCGTGCCCAGCCCCGCGCTGACCCCGGGGGCCGTCGCCGAGGACTTCGACCGCCCGCTGTGGGCCAAGCTCGCCGGGTCGGACGTGCTGAGCCTGGTCCTCGCCGAGGAGCACGGCGGAGCGGGCCTGGACGCCATCGCCCTGTGCCTGGTGCTCCGCGAGGCCGCCAGGGTGCTGGCGCGGGTCCCGCTGCTGGAGCACTGCGCCACCGCCATGGCCGTACAGGCCCACGGCAGCCCCGAACTGGCGGCCGCCCTGCTGCCGGGCGCCGGGCGCGGCACGCTCGTACTCACCGCCGCCGCCCACGGGCGCTCCGGCCACGACCCGGCCGAACTGGCCGTCATCGCCCGCCGCGACGGCGACGCGTGGATCCTGGAAGGCACCCAGACCGCCGTCCCCTGGGCGCACGGCGCGGACTGGATCGCCGTACCCGCCCACACGGGTGAGGGCGAGGCCGTCCTCGCACTCGTCCCGCGCACCGCCGGGGGCCTCGCCCTCGCCGAACAGGTCTCCACCAGCGGGGAGCGGCTCGCCGAACTCGCCCTCGACGGTGTACGGGTGGCCGGGACCCACCTCATCCGGACCCCGGGCGCCTGGGAGCGGCTCCGCCAGCTCCTCGCCACCGGGACCTGCGCGCTGGCGCTCGGACTCGGCGAGAACGTCCTCACCATGACCAGCCAGTACACCGCCAAGCGCGAGCAGTTCGGCTTCCCCGTGGCCACCTTCCAGGCCGTCGCCGTCCAGGCCGCCGACCGGTACATCGACCTGCGCGCCATGGAGGTCACCCTGTGGCAGGCCGCCTGGCGGCTCGATGCCGCGACCGACGGCGCCGGCGGACCGCTGCCGAGCTCCGGTGACGTCGCGGTCGCCAAGATCTGGGCCTCGGAGGGCGTGCGCCGGGTCGTCCAGACCGCACAGCACCTGCACGGCGGCTTCGGCGCCGACACCGACTACCCGCTGCACCGCTACCACGCCTGGGCCAAGCAGCTGGAGCTCCAGCTCGGCCCGGCCGCAGCGCACGAGGAGGCCCTGGGCGACCTGCTGGCCGCCCACCCCCTCGCCTGAGCCGCGGACAGCGGGCCGCTGGGCAGCAGGCAGCAGGCAGCAGGCAGGGTCGGCTACAGCACGAAGGCCGGGTTCCCGCTGTCCGTCACCATCGGGCGCCCGGCACCGTCCCAGGCCTGCATCCCGCCGTCGATGTTCACGGCGTCGATCTCCTGGCGCACCAGGTACTGGGTGACCTGCGCGGAGCGCCCGCCGACCCGGCACATCACATGCACCCGGCGACCGTCCTCGACGGCTTCGGTCAGTTCACCGAAGCGGGCCACGAAGTCGCTCATCGGGATGTGCAGGGCACCCTCGACGTGGCCGGCCGCCCATTCGTCGTCCTCACGGACGTCGAGGACAAAGCCTTCGGAGGGCACCGCGGCGGCGTCCACCGAGGGAAGCGGTCCGAAGTTCATAGCTGTCGCCTTCTCTCTTCACGGATCTGCTGACAACCTATCCGACCACCCGGTACGGGCAGACCGGGCTCACTCGGCGGCGAGCGCCTCGGCCAGCTCCGCCTCGCGCTCGGACACCTGCGCGAGCAGCTGCTCCGCGATCTCCTCCAGCAGCCGGTCGGGGTCCTCGGGGGCCATCCTCAGCATCGACCCGATCGCGCTCTCCTCCAGCTCCTTCGCGACGAGCGACAGCAGCTCCTTGCGGCGTGCCAGCCACTCCAGCCGCGCGTACAGCTCCTCGCTCTCGCCCGGCGCCGTGGCCTCGGGCGCCGGTCCCGCCGCCCATTCCTCGGCCAGCTCGCGCAGCAGCCGCTCGTCGCCCCGCCCGTAGGCCGCGTTGACCCGCGCGATGAAGGCGTCGCGCCGCTCGCGCTCGGTCTCCTCCTGGGCGAGGTCGGGGTGGGCCTGGCGGACCAGCTCGCGGTACAGGCGGCGGACCTCCTCCGAGGGGCGCACCCGCTCCGGCGGCCGCACGGGGCGGTCGGTCAGCATCGCGGAGGCGTCGTCGGAGATACCGTCCGAGCCCAGCCAGTCGTGGAACAGCTCGTCCACCCCGGGCATCGGCATGACCAGCGAGCGCGCTTCCTTCGCCCGCCGCAGGTCCTCGGGGTCGCCGCTGCGGGACGCTTTCGCCTCGGCGATCAACGCGTCCAGCTCGTCGAGACGCGTGTACATGGGGCCGAGTTTCTGGTGGTGCAGGCGGGAGAAATTCTCCACCTCGACCCGGAAGGTCTCCACCGCGATCTCGAACTCGATCAGCGCCTGCTCAGCGGCCCGTACGGCCCGCTCCAGGCGCGCCTCGGGGCGCTCCTCGGTGTGTTCCCCGCCCGTGACGGAGGAGTCACCGCAATCACCGGGGACGGTCTGCTCAGGCTGCTCGGTCTGCTCGCTCACCCGGCCAGCCTACGGCCCGTCCGCGCGGGCGATGTTTCACGTGAAACATCGCCCGCCGCGAAGGGGCCCGCGCGTCCTAGACTCCGGTCTCCGCCGCGATCCGGCCGGCCCGTACCGCCGCCACCAGATCGGCGTGATCAGCCTCGGTGCGGTCGGCGTAGGCCACGGCGAAGGCGGCCATCGCCACATCCAGCTCGTCGTTCTTGCCGCAGTACCCGGCCAGCAGCCGCGGATCGACGCTGTGCGCGTGCGCCCGGGCCAGCAGGGCGCCGGTCATCCGCCCGTAGTCGTCGATCTGGTCGACGGCCAGTGCCGCCGGATCCACGCTGCCCTTGCGGTTGCGGAACTGCCGCACCTGGAACGGGCGGCCCTCCACCGTGGTCCAGCCGAGCATGATGTCGGAGACCACCTGCATCCGCTTCTGACCGGCCACCACCCGCAGGCCCTCGTGCTGCTCCGGGGCCGGTGCGAAGCCCAGCCCGGGCAGATGCGGCAGCAGCACCGAGGGCCGGGCCTCCTTGACCTGGAGCACCAGCGGTTCGCCCCGGTGGTCCAGCAGCAGGACCACGTACGAGCGGGTGCCGACGCTTCCGGTGCCCACCACGCGGAAGGCCACGTCCTGGATCGCGTACCGGGCCAGCAGCGGCAGCCGGTCGCCCTGGAGCGTCCGGAGGTAGGGGCCGAGCGAGGCCGCCACGGCCGCGGCCTCCGCGTCCCCGACCCGGCGCAGCACGGGCAGCGCGTCGACGAAGCGGCGGCCGCCGTCGGGCCCTATCCGCGTCGACTTGGCGGCGAACCGGGCGGAGGTGTTGTTGCGGGCCTTCTCGGAGACCCGCTCCAGCGTGCCCAGCAGATCGCGGGCGTCGGTGTGCGAGACCAGCTCCTCGTCGGCGATGGCGTTCCACGCGTCGAGGGCGGGCAGCTTCGCCAGGAGCCGCATGGTGCGCCGGTAGGCGCCCACCGCGTCCAGGGCGGCCGCCCGGCAGGTGTCCTCGTCCGCGCCCGCCACCCGGCCGGCCAGCACCAGCGAGGCCGCCAGCCGCTTCACGTCCCATTCCCACGGGCCGAACACGGTCTCGTCGAAGTCGTTGAGGTCGATGACGAGCCGCCCGCGCGCGTCCCCGTACAGACCGAAGTTCGCCGCGTGCGCGTCGCCGCAGATCTGCGCGCCGACGCCGGTCACCGGTCCGCCGGACAGGTCGTGGGCCATCAGCCCGGCCGCACCGCGCAGGAAGGCGAAGGGGTTCGCGGCCATCCGGCCCACCCGTATCGGCGTCAGCTCGGGCACCCGCCCGGCGTTGGACTCCTCGACGGCGCGCACGGCGTCCGGCCGGTCGGCCGGCGCCGTGAAGGCGGCGTGCGCCGACCTCGCCACACGGGCGCGCAGCGCCTTGCCCTCCTCCTTCGGAGAGCCGGCCGCCGCCCTCGGCGCGAACCCCGCCACGTCCGGAATCCGCTGACCCGCTATCGCCGCCATAGACGCCGCCCCCACCCGTTCACTTCGTCGATCCCGTTGATCCCTGCCCGAACGGGCTGACCGTATCTACAGCCCGGCGTCCCTGGCCAGCAGCGCCGCCTGCACCCGGTTGTCGCAGTCCAGCTTCGCGAGGATGCGGCTCACGTACGTCTTCACGGTCGCCTCGCTCATGTGCAGCCGCCGGCCCGCGTCCGCGTTGGACAGCCCCTCGCCCAGCAGCGCCAGCACACCGCGCTCCCGCTCGCTCAGCTCCGCCACCTGACGCCGGGCCGCCTCCCCGCGCACGGCGGCCTTCCCGGACGCGAGCTGGTCGACCACGTGCCGGGTCGCCCCCGGCGAGAGGTACGCGTCCCCGGCCGCGGCCGCCCGGACCGCCCCGATCAGCTCGCCCGGCGCCGAGTCCTTCAGCAGGAACCCCGCGCCGCCCTCGCCAAGCGCCCGCAGCACGTTCTCCTTCTCGCCGAAGGTGGTCAGGATCAGCGCCCGCACCTCCGGCACGGCCCGCCGCAGCTCCCCGAGCGCGGTCAGCCCGTCCATCACCGGCATCTGGATGTCCAGCAGCACCACGTCGGGCGCGTGCGAGCGGGCCAGGTCCACCGCCTCCCTGCCGTTGGCCGCCTCCGCGACGACCTCGATGTCCGTCGCCGAGGTCAGGATCATCCTGATCCCGGCCCGGATCAGTGGCTCATCGTCGGCGATCACCACTCTGATCACTTCGGCTGTCACCCCGCGCTCCTACTGCTTGACCTCGTACTCCTGCTTTTCCACGAGCTTGCCGTCCTGGAAGCAGAACCGGAAGATCCGGTCCGTTCCCAGGCCGCTCGGCTGGTCCTCGGCCAGCAGGGCCAGACAGTCCGAGCCGAGCGGCCGCGACGGGCCCTTCCTGGCGGCCCCGGCCGTCATGAAGTTCTCCCCGGCGGGCAGCCGGTCGCGGACGCTCTGCTCCGCCTCACCCACGTGCACGGCGTCGTACTCGTCCCGGTCGATCATCGCGTCGCTCGCCGTGTCCACCAGCAGCACCACTCCGGCCCCGAACACGATCACCAGCAGCACCACCGCCGCGAACGCGATCCCGCAGCCCACCGCGACACCACCGGAGCGGCTGGGCACGCGCACGGCCAGCTCCCGGTCCACCGCCGCCCAGTCCATCGGCTGCTCGCCGCCGCGTACCGGCAGCGGACCGCGCGCGTACGCGTGCGCCTGCTGCCCGAAGTCGTCGGCCACGTCCACCACGCCCGCCGGCTCCGCCCCGTACGGCAGGACCCCGGCCACCCGGAACCCGCCGCCCTCGGCGGGGCCCGCGTGCACCATCCCGCCGACCAGCCGGGCCCGCTCGCGCAGCCCCGTCAGGCCCTGCCCGCCCGAGACCACCTCGTCGGCGGCCGGGCCGGGCGACGGGCCGTTGGCGATCTCCACCACCAGTGAGTCGTCCTCGAACCGCAGCTCCACGGCGATCGGCGCCCCGGGCGCGTGCTTGTACGCGTTCGTCAGGGCCTCCTGCACGATCCGGTAGGCGGCGTGGTCGCACGCAGCGACCAGCGGCCTCGGCCGGCCCGAGGTGGTCAGCCGTACGTCGGTGCCCGAGCCCCGCGCCGCCTCCACGACCCCCGCGATACCGGCCACCCCGCGCGCCGCGCGCTGGGCCTCCTCCGCGGGCGCGGGCGCCTCGACCCCGTCGCGCAGGATGCCGACGACCTCGCGCAGCTCGTGCATCGCGGCCACCGAGGCCTGCCGCAGCACCCCCACCGCATCGCGCTGGCGGTCCGTGAGCTGCGGATCCACCTCCAGCGCCCCGGTGTGCACGGAGATCAGGGCCAGCTGGTGGCCCAGGCTGTCGTGCATGTCCTGGGCGATGCGCTGGCGCTCGCGCAGCCTCGCCTGCCCGGCGACCATGGCCCGCTCGCGCAGCAATTGACCGTTGCGCTCCTGGAGCGCGCGCAGCAGGGTGCGGCGCTGCGACCAGTACCGGCTGGCCAGACCCGGCATCACGGTCGTCGCCAGGAACATCAGCGTGGAGAACACGATCACCAGCAGGGGCTGCATCTGCGACCACTGGTCCACCACGCTGCAGCCGATCGCCGCCACGAAGGCCAGCGTGAAGGCGGCCAGCGCCCGGCCCACGCCGACGATCCGCCGGCCGGCCGACCAGCCCAGCAGGGGCAGGACGAAAAAGGCGCCGGGCAGGAAGGTGACCACGCCGGAGGCGAACACGAGCGTCGTCCCCGGCAGCCTGCGGCGCGTCAGCGTCAACACCACCGCGGCCACGGCTCCGAGCAGCATCCGCCGCCCGGAGGCGTTGCTGACCTCCTCGACGCCCAGCCCGAGGATGGCCAGTACGCCGCCGAGGGCCAGATCCCCCACCAGCATCCGCCGGGTCCACGGCTCCGGGCCCGTCAGCCAGTCCCAGCCGGCACGCGTCTTCGCCTTCGCATCCACCCGCCCGACCCTAGACACCCGCACCATGCCCCGGCCGCCCTCTTTCGTCGCGTCCCGCACGACGAAAGTCGGACGGTCCCCGCGACATGAGCCACGTACGTCGCAGCGGCTCCCTGGACGTGTCCTGGATCACTCCTGGCCGGAAACCGCCGCAAAGAAAAAGAAGAGTGGGGAGAAACACGAAACGGCCGCCACCGCTTTCGCGATGACGACCGTTTCGTTGATGTGGGCGAGGGGGGATTTGAACCCCCACGTCCCGAAGGACACTGGCACCTGAAGCCAGCGCGTCTGCCGTTCCGCCACTCGCCCGAGCGGCTCCCCAGTGGATCTTCCCTTTCGGGCCGTTCCCCTGGCGACGTCGAAAGATTAGCACGGAGAACGGGGTGGATTCACATCGCTTTCCCGGCCCCCACGCACCCCGGTTCGGACGGCCCCTCCCGCACTCCGCCCCTGGTGCGGGACACTGTCCCTGGGGCGCCCCTACGATCGCTTGTGAGGACCAACACTCGTCCTCACAGGTGCGATGGGGAACCACCCGAATCCGCCACGCGTGGATACGATCAGTAAGCAGTACAGGGCGACAACGACGGAGGAGGTGCCCCATGGGAGTTCTGAAGCGGTTCGAGCAGCGACTCGAAGGTCTGGTGAACGGCACCTTCGCCAAGGTGTTCAAGTCCGAGGTCCAGCCGGTGGAGATCGCCGGAGCCCTCCAGCGTGAGTGCGACAACAACGCCACCATCTGGAACCGCGAGCGGACCGTCGTCCCGAACGACTTCATCGTCGAGCTCAGCGCCGGTGACTACGACCGCCTGAGTCCCTACTCCGGGCAGCTCGGCGACGAGCTCGCGGGCCTCGTCCGCGACTACGCCAAGCAGCAGCGCTACAGCTTCATGGGCCCCATCAAGGTCCAGCTGGAGAAGGCCGAGGACCTCGACACCGGGCTCTACCGGGTCCGCAGTCGCACCCTCGCCTCCAGCACCTCGCAGCCGCAGGCGGGACCGCCGTCCCCCCAGGGCGGCTACGGCTACCCGCCGCCGGAGAACCAGCCGCAAAGCGGATATGGCTATCCGCCGGTCGCGGCCCCGCCGATGCCCAGCGCCCCGCCCCCGGGCGGGCCCGGCGCGCGACGGCCCGCTCCGGGCGGACCCGTCTCAGTCGCCCCCGCGGCGAACTCGGGCGGACCCCGGCGGCACTGGATCGAGATCAACGGCACCCGCCACCAGATCTCGCGCGCCACGCTCGTACTCGGCCGGAGCACGGAAGCCGACGTGCGGATCGACGATCCCGGCGTATCCCGCCGGCACTGTGAGATCCGGACCGGAACGCCCTCGACGATCCAGGATCTCGGGTCCACCAACGGCATCGTGGTGGACGGGCAGCACACCACCCGCGCTACGCTCCGCGACGGCTCGCGGATCGTCGTGGGCAGTACCACCATCATTTACCGGCAAGCCGAAGGGTGAAGCGGGGGCAATGTCAGAGCTGACCCTGACGGTCATGCGGTTGGGTTTCCTGGCCGTTCTGTGGCTGTTCGTCATCGTGGCCGTTCAGGTCATTCGCAGCGATCTCTTCGGGACGCGCGTGACCCAGCGCGGGTCCCGTCGCGGCGGCGGTGGTGCCGGTGGCACCCCGCAGCAGGCGGGCCGCCAGGCCGCGCCACCGCAGCAGCGCCAGCGCCGCGGCGCACCCACCAAGCTCGTCGTGTCCGAGGGCATCCTCACGGGAACCACGGTGGCCCTCGCCGGCCAGACGATCACGCTGGGCCGCGCGCACGACTCCACGATCGTGCTGGACGACGACTACGCGTCCAGCCGCCATGCCAGGATCTATCCCGACCGTGACGGCCAGTGGATCGTCGAGGATCTCGGGTCCACCAACGGCACGTATCTCGACCGGACCCGGTTGACCACCCCGACGCCCATTCCGCCGGGCGCACCGATCCGCATCGGCAAGACCGTCATCGAGCTGCGGAAGTAGTACGAGAATGAGCGAGCGGAGCGAGCGCGCGGCGGCGATCCGTCCCACCGAGGACACGGACCCGAGCGCGCTCCCGACCGGAGGGTGGGCAGTGTGGCTCGAGACCGGTTGTACCCGGAGGCAGCTTCGTCGACAGGGCAGGTGCGCATGAGTCTGTCCTTGCGGTTCGCCGCCGGATCACACAAGGGCATGATCCGTGAGGGGAACGAGGACTCCGGCTACGCCGGTCCCCGGCTCCTCGCGATCGCCGACGGCATGGGAGGCCAGGCCGCCGGCGAGGTCGCGAGCTCCGAGGTGATCTCCACCCTCGTGCAGCTCGACGACGACGTCCCGGGCTCCGACATCCTGACCTCCCTCGCCACGGCCGTGCAGCGTGCCAACGACCAGCTGCGCGTCATGGTCGAGGAGGACCCCCAGCTCGAGGGCATGGGCACCACCCTGACCGCCCTGCTGTGGACCGGTCAGCGCCTCGGGCTCGTCCACGTCGGCGACTCCCGCGCCTACCTGCTCCGCGACGGCGTCCTCACCCAGATCACCCAGGACCACACCTGGGTGCAGCGCCTCGTCGACGAGGGACGCATCACGGAGGAGGAAGCCACCACGCACCCGCAGCGCTCCCTCCTGATGCGCGCGCTGGGCAGCGGCGACATCGTCGAACCCGACCTCTCCATCCGTGAGGTCCGGGCGGGCGACCGCTACCTGATCTGCTCCGACGGGCTCTCCGGCGTCGTCTCCCACCAGACCCTGGAAGAGACCCTCGCCGACTACCACGGTCCCCGCGAGACCGTGCAGTCCCTGATCCAGCTCGCGCTGCGCGGCGGCGGACCCGACAACATCACCTGCATCGTCGCCGATGTCCTCGACACCGACAGCGGCGACACCCTCGCCGCCCAGGTCAACGACACCCCCGTGGTCGTCGGCGCGGTCGCCGAGAACCAGCACCAGCTCTTCGACGGCGGCAACGCCATGCAGACCCCGGCCGGCCGGGCCTCCGGCCTCGGCCGCCAGTCCCCGCCCCCCGGCGCCTTCGGCCCCCCCGGCAGCGGCGAGGCCCCCGGTTACGGGTACTCCGACCAGAGCCAGGGCGGCGGCGGAGGCTACGGCAGCTTCGGCGAGGCCGACGCCTACGACGGCGACTCCGGCTACGAGGACACGTACGACCACCCCCGCAGGCGCCGCAGCAAAGGGCGCAAGTGGACCACGCGTACGCTGACCCTGCTCATCGTCGCCGGCGTCATCGGCGGCGGCCTCTACGCGGGCTGGCGCTGGACCCAGACCCAGTTCTACGTCGGCGTGAAGGGCGAGCACGTCGCTCTCTTCCGCGGCATCAGCCCGAAGCTGGGGCCGCTGGAGCTCTCCAAGGTGGAGACCGACCGCCCCGACATCGAACTGAAGTACCTGCCGCCCTTCAAGCGGAAGCTGGTCGAGGCCACCATCAGCGAGGGCAGCCTCGACGGCGCGCGCAAGAAGCTCGACGATCTGGGCGTCCAGGTCTCCGCGTGCAAGAAGGACGAGGAACGCCGGAACGCCGAGGCGACGAACAGCCCGACACCCGCCCCCAGCCTGACTCCCGAAGAGCAGCAGCTGGTCGGGCTGTGCGGCAAGTAGCAGAGATACGCGGGCACAGGGGGCCTGCCACACCATGAGCGTTGTCACCAACACGACCACCATCGGCGCCA
The DNA here is from genome assembly GCF_044761485.1 of Streptomyces sp. NPDC097617. NCBI lineage: Bacteria > Bacillati > Actinomycetota > Actinomycetes > Kitasatosporales > Streptomycetaceae > Streptomyces > Streptomyces sp. NPDC097617. The sequence goes on along the minus strand of NZ_JBIWCL010000023.1, from coordinate 111,061 downwards.
TCGAGCTGCCGAGCAGGCGGAACACCGAGCTCCTGCTGCTCGGCTTCGCCGTGCTCATCCCGATGTTCGCCTACGCCAACGTGGGCCTCGCGATCAACGGCACCCTGCCCCCCGGCATGGTGCTCTACGGCCTCGGCCTCGGCGCCCTCGCCGGGATCGCGCACCTCGTCGTGCGCCGGTACGCCAAGTACGCCGACCCGCTGCTGCTGCCGCTGGCCACGCTCCTCAACGGGCTGGGCCTCGTCCTGATCTGGCGCCTGGACCAGTCCGAGCGCCTGCAGACCCTCGCCAAGCGGGCCTTCGGCGGGTTCTCCCCCTCCGCGCCGCGCCAGATGATGTACACGGCGCTCGCCATCGCCCTGTTCGCCGCCGTCCTGCTGATCCTCAAGGACCACCGCGTCCTGCAGAGGTTCACGTACATCTCGATGGCCGGCGCCCTGATCCTGCTGATCCTGCCCGTCGTCCCTGGCCTCGGCGCCGACGTCTTCGGCGCCAAGATCTGGATCAGCGTGGGCGGCTTCTCCATCCAGCCCGGCGAGTTCGCCAAGATCGTCATCGCGATCTTCTTCGCCGGCTACCTGATGGTGAAGCGCGACGCGCTCGCGCTGGCCAGCCGCCGCTTCATGGGCCTCTACCTGCCGCGCGGCCGCGACCTCGGCCCGATCCTGATGATCTGGGCGATGAGCCTGCTCGTCCTCGTCTTCGAGAACGACCTCGGCACCTCGCTGCTCTTCTTCGGCATGTTCGTGATCATGCTGTACGTGGCCACCGAGCGCACCAGCTGGATCGTCATCGGCCTGCTGATGTCGGTGGGCGGCGCCGTGGTCGTCGGCACCTTCGCCAGCCACGTCAAGGCCCGTGTCAACGCCTGGCTCGACCCCTTCGCCTGCTACGTCGACTCGGGTGCCTGCGAGCAGGTCGGCCAGTCGATCATGAGCTTCGGTTCCGGCGGGGTCCTCGGCGCCGGCTGGGGCCAGGGCAACTCCGACCTCATCGGCTTCGCCGCCAACTCCGACTTCATCTTCTCCACCGTCGGCGAAGAACTCGGCCTCGCCGGGGTCATGGCCTTCCTCCTGCTCTACGGGCTCATCATCGAGCGGGGTGTCCGCACCGCCCTCGCCGCGCGCGACCCGTTCGGCAAGCTCTTCGCCATCGGCCTCTCCGGCGCCTTCGCGCTCCAGATCTTCGTGGTCGCCGGCGGCGTCATGGGCCTCATCCCCCTCACCGGCATGACGATGCCCTTCCTCGCGTCCGGCGGTTCCTCCGTCCTCGCGAACTGGATCCTCATCGCCATCCTCATCCGGATCAGTGACACCGCACGCCGCCCCGCACCGGCTCCCGCCCCGTCCCCCGACTCCGAGATGACCCAGGTGGTCCGTCCGTCATGAACAAGCCCCTGCGCCGCATCTCGCTGTTCTGCGGGCTGCTCGTCCTCGCCCTGCTGATCCGTACCAACTGGCTGCAGTACGTGCAGGCCGAGGAGCTCAGTACCCGCAAGGAGAACCGCCGGGTACAGATCGCCCAGTACGCGACCGAGCGCGGCAACATCATCGTCAAGGGCGAGCCGATCACCGGCTCCGCGGTCACGGACGGCAGCGACTACAAGTACAAGCGGACCTACACGAGCGGCGAGCTCTGGGCTCCCGTGACCGGGTACGCCTCGCAGGCCTTCGGCTCCACGCAGCTGGAGTCGCTCGAGGACGGCATCCTCACCGGCAACGACGACCGGCTCTTCTTCGACCGCACCATCGGCATGTTCACCGGGGAGAAGAAGCAGGGCGGCAACGTCGTCACCACGCTGAACCCCGATGCCCAGAAGGCCGCGTTCGAGAAGCTCGGCACGAAGAAGGGCGCCGTCGCGGCCATCGACCCGCGCACGGGCGCCATCCTGGCCCTGGTCTCCACCCCCTCGTACGACCCCTCCAGCTTCGCCGGCAACTCCAAGACCGACGAAAAGGCCTGGGTCGAGCTGAAGGACAGCGAGGACAAGAAGCTCGTCAACCGCGCCCTGCGCGAGACGTACCCGCCCGGCTCCACCTTCAAGGTGGTCACCGCCGCGGCCGCCCTGGAGCACGGCGTGGTCAAGGGCATCGACGACCCGACGGACACTCCCGAGCCGTACATCCTCCCGGGCACCAAGACCCAGCTGCCGAACTCCCACACCGGTTGCGAGAAGGCCAGCCTCAACGAGGCGCTGCGCATCTCCTGCAACTCCGTCTTCGCGAACCTCGGCGACAAGGTCACCCGCGACAAGATGGTGGAGACCTCGGAGAAGTTCGGCTTCAACAACGACAAGATCGACATCCCGGTTCGCGCGTTCGCCAGCATCTACGACAAGAAGATGGGCAAGGACGGCAACGCCCAGAGCGCCATCGGGCAGTTCAACACCGCCGCCACCCCGCTGCAGATGGCCATGGTCACGGCGGCGATCGCCAATGACGGCAAGCTGATGAAGCCGTACATGGTGGACAACCTCACCGCGCCGAACCTGGACATCATCGAGAAGCACGAGCCGCAGGAGATGAGCCGGCCGCTGTCCGCGAGCAACGCGGAGAAGCTCCAGCAGATGATGGTCAACGTCGTCGAAAAGGGCACCGGCGAGAAGGCCAAGATCAAGAACGTGACCGTCGGCGGCAAGACGGGTACCGCCCAGCACGGCGAGGGCAACAAGAAGCGTCCGTACGCCTGGTTCATCTCCTACGCCGAGGGTGCGGACGGCAATTCGCCGGTCGCCGTCGCCGTCGTCATCGAGGACAGCGAGGGCACCGCCCGCGACGACATCAGCGGTGGCGGTCTGGCCGCCCCCGTCGCCAAGGCGGTCATGGAAGCGGTGCTCGGCAGCAAGGGGTGACCGAGCAGGAACGGTCCGGAGTGCAGTGACGCACATCACTGAATCCCACCCGGATCCGAGCGTACGGTACCGGTCCAGTATCAGCCTGTGGCCACGAACCGATCACGGACGATCGGCCGGTAGCCTTTGCGCGAACAGCACACCGCCGGACCACACACAGGTGCGGTCGGGACTGACGGAGAGGGCTGCAACGTTATGGAAGAGCCGCGTCGCCTCGGCGGCCGGTACGAGCTGAGCCACGTGCTCGGCCGTGGTGGCATGGCTGAGGTCTACCTCGCCCACGACACCCGGCTCGGCCGTACCGTCGCCGTCAAGACCCTGCGTGCCGATCTCGCCCGTGACCCGTCCTTCCAGGCCCGGTTCCGGCGCGAGGCCCAGTCGGCCGCATCTCTGAACCACCCGGCGATCGTCGCGGTCTACGACACCGGCGAGGACTACGTCGACAACATCTCCATCCCGTACATCGTGATGGAGTACGTCGACGGCTCCACCCTGCGCGAGCTGCTGCACTCGGGCCGCAAGCTGCTGCCCGAGCGCACCCTGGAGATGTGCATCGGCATCCTCCAGGCGCTGGAGTACTCGCACCGCGCCGGCATCGTGCACCGCGACATCAAGCCCGCCAACGTGATGCTGACGCGCACGGGCCAGGTCAAGGTCATGGACTTCGGCATCGCCCGCGCGATGGGCGACTCCGGCATGACCATGACGCAGACGGCCGCCGTCATCGGCACCGCCCAGTACCTCTCGCCCGAGCAGGCCAAGGGCGAGCAGGTCGACGCGCGCTCCGACCTCTACTCGGCGGGCTGCCTGCTCTACGAGCTCCTCAGCGTCCGGCCCCCGTTCGTCGGCGACTCCCCCGTGGCCGTCGCCTACCAGCACGTACGGGAAGAGCCGCAGCCGCCGTCGAACTTCGACCCCGAGATCACGCCCGAGATGGACGCCATCGTCCTCAAGGCACTGGTCAAGGACCCCGACTACCGCTACCAGTCGGCCGACGAGATGCGCGCCGACATCGAGGCCTGCCTCGACGGCCAGCCCGTCGCCGCCACCGCCACCATGGGCGCGGCCGGCTACGGCTACCCCGACCAGGGTCACGGCTACGGGCACCAGGGCTACGACCAGCCCACGGCCGCCCTGCGCACCACCGACCCCGGCGGCCAGACGTCGATGATGCCGCCGATGCCCCCGGGCGACGGCGGCTACGGCTACGGCGACCAGGGCCACGGCGGCTACGACCAGGGCTCCGGCCGCCGCCAGAAGAAGAGCAAGGCGTCCACCGTGCTGCTCGTGGCGGCGGGCATCCTCGTGCTCGTCGGCGCGATCCTCATCGGCCGCTCCCTCTTCGGTGAGGGCGCCGACAACCGGCCCTCCGTGCCCAGGCTCATCGGCCAGACCCTCGAACAGGCGCAGAAGAGCGGCAACAACGTAGGCCTCAAGGTGGTCAAGGGCTCCGACGCGCCCTGCGACGACCAGCCCAAGGGCAACGTCTGCAAGCAGGACCCCGCGGCCGACGCCAAGGTCGAAGACGGCTCCACGGTCACGGTGACGATCTCCTCGGGCGCGCCCAAGGTGCCGGTCCTGAACGTGCTGAGCCTCAGCTTCGACGAGGCGGAGAAGCAGCTGAAGGAGAAGGGCTTCCAGGTCGAGCGCAAGCCGCAGGAGTCCGACCGCCCGGCCGGGACCGTCCTGGAGCAGACCCCGAAGGGCGGCACGGAGGCGGAGAAGAACACCGTCGTCACGCTGACCGTCGCCAAGGAGATCTCCAAGTCCGAGGTCCCGGAGCTCAGGGGCAAGAAGAAGGACGAGGCGGTCAAGGCCCTCACGGATGCCAAGCTCAGGCTCGGCAGCGTGACGGAGACCGAGTCCCCCGGTGCCGCACCGGGCACGGTCGTCGAACAGCAGTTCCAGGCGGGCCAGCCTCTCGAGGTGGGCAAGACGGTGAACATCACCATCGCCAAGGCCTCGACGCAGACCGTGGTGCCCAACTTCGCCGGCCGGACCGTCGGTCAGTACAAGGACGATCTGCGGCGCGCCAACCTGAAGGTCGGCATCGTCGCCGGCCAGTCGGACGACAACGCGATCGTGCTGGCCACCGACCCGCAGCCCGGCACTCCGGTCAACGCGGGCCAGACGGTGAACCTCATCGTCGGCGGCGGCGGCGGCCAGCAGGGCGGCAACAACAACGGCGGCGGCTTCGGCGGCCTGATCCGCAACAACTAGCGCAGCGACGAAGGTCCGGCCCTTGCCTCCCGTTCCAGGGGGCAAGGACCGGACCTTTGTACGTGCCGCCGCCGTACGGCCTTCTGCCCGCCCGCGGGGGCGCCTGGGCCCCGTGGGGCTCAGGAGGCGCCCGCGCGGCCCACAGGGGCCTTCTGGGGCCCCGGCCGGGGCGTTCAGCGCAGTTCGGCCGGCGGGGTGCGCTTCGCGTCCACCTTCTCCGTGCGGACCAGCTCGCCCCAGACGATGTAGCGGTACTTCGAGGTGTAGACCGGGGTGCAGGTGGTGAGCGTGATGTACCGGCCGGGGGCGGCCTTCCCCGAGTCCCTGGGGACCGCGCTGATCACGTCGGTGTTGTACTTCGAGGTCTGGCGCAGCTCCGCGAAGACCTTGTAGACGTACCAGGTGTCGCGGGTCTCGAAGACGACCGCGTCGCCGGTCCTCACCTTGTCGATGTCGTGGAACTTCGCCCCGTGGCCGTCCCGGTGCGCGGCGAGCGAGAAGTTGCCCTTCTCGTCCCACGGCAGCGCGGACTTGACCGGCTGCGTGTAGTACCCGGCGACGCCGTCGTCGAGGATGTCCGGGTCGGTCCCCGGCTTGACGAGCACCTCGCCGTTCTTCATCGCCGGTACGTGCAGGAAGCCCACGCCGTCCTGGGTGTCCAGCGCCCCGGGCTGCGCGGCCTGCGGGGAAGGGCTCTGCCACTGCTGGCGGATCTCGTCGCCGCGGGCCGACGCCTGCCGGTCCGCGAGCACGTTCGTCCACCAGAGCGAGTAGGCCACGAACAGGCCCAGCACCAGGCCCACCGTGATCAGGACCTCGCCCAGCAGGCTCAGGAATCCGGCGAGCACACTGCGGTTGCCGACGGGCGGGGCCGCGGCGCGGCGGCTGGCACGAGACACTGCTGATTCGTCCTTAACTGGTCAGCGCGGGCGGCGGGCCCTGGCTGCGGGGGCGTTCTTCGGTCATCCTGCCCCATACGATCAACCGGTAGGTGCTGGTGAACTCCGGGGTGCAGGTGGTCAGCGTGATGTACCGGCCCTCGGATGTGAATCCCGACCCCTCCGGCACCGGCTTGATCACCGCCACGTTCGTCGGCGGGGTCTGCGCGAGCGACGAGGTCATCTCGTACGTGTAGTAGGCATCCCGGGTCTCGACCACCACGGGGTCCCCGGCCACCAGCCGGTTGATGTAGCGGAACGGCTCGCCGTGGGTGTTGCGGTGTCCGGCCACCGCGAAGTTGCCCTGCTTGTCGGCCGGCATCGCCGTCTTCAGCGCGCCCTCGCCGTAGTGCCCGACCATGCCCCGGTCCAGCACCTTCGGCTTGCTGATGCCCTCCGCCACCGGGACCTTCACGTCCAGCTTCGGGATGTGCAGGATCGCGAAGCCCTGGCCGGGTTCGAAGGCCGTCACGGGCGGCGCGGCGGCCCCGGAGCCGCCGGGGTCCTTCTCCCAGGTCTGGCGCAGCGATCCGGCGGCGCCGTTCGCCACCCGCTCCGCCAGGAGGTTCGTGTACCAGAGCTGGTAGGCGACGAACAGCAGCATCACCAGGCCCAGCGTGATGAACAGCTCCCCGCCCAGCCGGCTCGCGATGACCACCGGGCCGCCCGAGGCCGGCCGCCTGCGCCGCCGCCCGCCCCGCCTGCGGGTCCGTCCGGCGGCCTGCTTCGCGGCCTCCTGAGCCGCCCTGCGCCGCGCGGCCCGGCCCTCCGTGGGCGCGGACGGCGCGACCGCGGTCACGCGACGGCCTTGCCCACCACCGGGGCCAGCCCCACCGAGCGCTCCACGGCGCCCGCGTCCCCGCAGCGCACCAGCCAGTTGGCGAGCATCCGGTGCCCCCACTCGGTCAGCACCGACTCGGGGTGGAACTGCACACCCTCGACGTCGTGCTCCCGGTGGCGCAGGCCCATGATGATCCCGTCCTCGGTCCGCGCCGTGACCTCGAGCACGTCGGGCAGCGTCCCGGGCTCGGCGGCGAGGGAGTGGTAGCGGGTGGCGGTGAAGGGCGACGGCAGTCCCTGGAACACCCCGAGGCCCTCGTGCAGCACGGGTGAGGTCTTGCCGTGCAGCAGCTCCGGAGCCCGGCCCACGACGCCCCCGTAGGCGACCGCCATCGACTGCATGCCGAGGCAGACGCCGAAGACGGGAACGGCCGTCCGCGCGCAGTGGCGGACCATGTCGACGCAGACGCCCGCCTCTTCCGGCGTACCGGGTCCGGGGGACAGCAGCACGCCGTCGAAGCCGTCCTGCGCGTGCGCGAGCCCGACCTCGTCGTTGCGCAGCACCTCGCATTCGGCACCGAGCTGGTAGAGGTACTGGACCAGGTTGAAGACGAAGCTGTCGTAGTTGTCCACGACCAGAATGCGCGCGCTCACGGAGTGACTCCCGATCCCTCGTCCACCGTCACATCGTTGAACGGAAGAAGCGGCTCGGCCCACGGGAAGACGTACTGGAACAGCACGAAGACCGCCGCGAGGACCAGTACGAGTGAGATCAGCGCGCGGATCCACGCGTTTCCCGGCAGGTGCCGCCAGATCCAGCCGTACATGCCGCCTGATTCCTTTTCGTCCACATTCGTTCAACGCACCGCGGGGGCGGTACGCGAACAGACTAAAGGCAGCGGCCCGAAAGGGTGGGTCACCCGGACAAACCCTCCGGTCGGCCCCGGTCGGCGGCCAGGGTCCCGGTCAGCTCGGCCCAGACGACGAGCCGGTGGCTGTGTCCCCATTCCGGGTCGCAGGTGGTCAGCGTCAGATAGCGGCCGGGCGCCGTGAACGGTGATTTCTCCGGGACCGGGTCGACGACCGCGACGTCGGTGGGCAGCGTGCGCAGGGGGCCGCCCCGGACCGTGTAGGTGTACCAGGTGCTCGCGTCCTTGAGGATCACCTCGTCGCCGGGGCGCAGGTCGGGGAAGTCCTTGAAGGGGTCCCCGTAGGTGCGCCGGTGCCCGGCCACCGAGAAGTTGCCGACGGCGCCCGGGCGGGCGGTGGCGGCGTAGTGGCCCAGGCCCTTCTTCAGCAGTTCGGGGTCCGTGCCCTCCAGGACGGGCTTGACCCAGTCCCGGCCGAAGCGCGGGACGTACATCTCGGCGAAGGCCCGGCCGGCCGGGTAGCGCTCGGGCTCCGCCGCGGGCGGCGGGCCGGGCGGGGCCGGCGAAGGCGTCGGCCGCTGTGCGGCGGCCGGGGGCGGGGCGGCAGGGGCGTCCGGGGCGGGGGCCGCCGCCCAGCGGTCGCGCATCCGGTCCCTCTCCCCGTCCATGGCCCGGTCGGCCTTGACCCCGGTCCACAGCAGGACGTACGCGACGAAGAGCACGATCAGGGTGCCCGCCGTCAGGCACACCTCGCTGAAGGTCCGCACCACCAGGCGCAGTACGACGTCAGGACGGACCCGATCACGGGGTGGGCGCCACCGGCTTCGCATAGTGGAGGTCCACTGTGCCGGAGTAGCCGGGAAGTGTCAGCGCCTTGTGCTCGTCCACTTTCCAGCCGAGCCCGTACGCGTTCACGTACAGCTGGTAGTTCTGCAGGGCCGGGGAGGCGGCGAGGGCCTTCTTCAGCGCGGCCGGGTCGCCGACGGCCGAGATCTTGTAGGGCGGGGAGTAGACCCGGCCCTGGAGGATCAGGGTGTTGCCCACGCAGCGCACCGCGCTGGTGGAGATCAGCCGCTGGTCCATGACCTGGATGCCCTGCGCCCCGCCCTGCCAGAGGGCATTGACCACGGCCTGCAGGTCCTGCTGGTGGATCACCAGGTCGTTGGGCTGCGGCTCGGGCACGTTGGGGATACGGGCGGTGGCGTTCGGCGGGGCGTCGTTGAGCGTGACCGTCAGCCCCTTGCCGGTCAGCTCCTCGGTGCCGGAGGCCGCGCGCAGGGCCGCCAGCTTGGCGTCCTCGGCCTTGGTGCTGCCGTCGTCACGCTCGGCGAGGGAATCCACCCGGCCGCGTACCGCCGCGGTGCTCTGCTCCAGCGCCGCGTTGTCCTGGCTGCGCTCCTGGATGAGGTCCGACAGCTTCAGGAGTGATGCGTCCGTTCGGATGTTCGTACCCTTGGAGGTGTTGAAACTGGTGACGAAGAGCAGCCCCGCCAGGGCGAAGACGGCAGCCGTCAGCAGCCGGACCGGCCTGGCCCGGCGACGGGGACCCACGGAGGAGTCGTCGGAATTGCTCAACGTACCCTTCTCCTTCAACGCCACAGGTCCACTACGCTAACGGACGCCCGGGGCAGGCAAGGTCCCCAGCGCATCGACAGGAGAGCCCCTCGTGCCGAAGTCACGTATCCGCAAGAAGGACGACTACACGCCGCCGCCCACGCGGCAGCCGCAGAGCATCCGGCTCACGAATCGCAGCTGGGTCGCTCCGGTCATGCTGGCGTTCTTCCTGATCGGACTCGCGTGGATCGTCGTGTTCTACGTGACCGAGACCCAGCTGCCGATCGAGGCACTGGGCAATTGGAACATTGTGGTCGGTTTCGGCTTCATTGCTGCCGGATTCGGCGTATCCACGCAGTGGAAGTAGCACCCCACAGCCCCTGATGGAAGCTCTCCCCATGAGTTATCCACAGCGTCATCCACACCTGAGGAAAAGACAGAAGATCTGTGGATAACTCTGTGGAGAGTTGACGCCGGTGTGATCAAGTGAGTTCCGCGGTGCGCACCAGGACCACCGTCGCGGCCAGCAGGAACGCCATGGCGCAGGTGCCCCACTGCACGAGTGCGCGATTCCTGCCGGCCGTGGGCATGATCATGCCCAGACCCACCAGCGCACCGGTGACCAGGCCGCCCACATGGGCCTGCCAGGACACGGAGAGTGATCCGCCGAGCGGTACGAAGGTCAGCACCAGCATCAGCACGACCATGGTGATCACGGGCCGCATCTCGTACCGCAGCCGCTTCGCCAGCACGACGGTCGCGCCGAGCAGGCCGAAAACGGCGCCCGAGGCGCCGAGCGTCGCGACGTTCGGCGCCGTCAGCAGATAGACGAGGGCGCTGGCGCCCAGGCCCGAGAGCAGGAAGACCGCCAGGTAGCGGACCCGGCCCAGCGCCGCTTCCAGCGGACCGCCGATCACCCACAGGGCGAGCATGTTGCCGGCGATGTGCCACCACTCGGTGTGCAGGAACACCGAGGTCAGCAGCCGGTAGTACTCGCCGGTGGACACCCCGTGGAGGGTGCCGCCGAAGTAGTCCCGGTACAGGCCGTACAGCGCCAGCTCCCGCGCGAGCACCGGGTCGGAGAGGGCCACGAGGAACACCACGACGTTGATCCCGATGAGGATCTTCGTGACCAGGTGGGGATCGGCGGCCACCACGCCGCCCGCGATGGTGCGCGGTGCGTTCGCGGTCGGACGATGTCCGGTGCCGGAGCCCTCGCGGACGCATTCGGGGCACTGGAAGCCGACCGAGGCGCTGATCATGCACTCGGGGCAGATGGGGCGTTCGCAGCGGGTGCAGGTGATTCCGGTGTCGCGGTCCGGGTGGCGGTAGCAGCCCGGCAGACGGTCGGTGTCCATCGGTTCCCTCGATCAGCGGCGAGGCAGGGGGCGCGCCCCGCCGGTCCGGTACGTATCCAGTACGGACGAGCGGGGCGGAAAGGTTCCCGGAACGGCTCTGGGCCGGGGTCCGGGCCGGGGTGCGCGCGGGAGGTCAGCGCCTCTCGACGACCACGGACTGGATGATCACGTCGTCCAGCGGGCGCTCGGTGCGCGGGTTGGTGGCGCTGCCGGCGATCGCGTCCACGACCTTCTGGCTCGCCGGGTCGGCGACCTCGCCGAAGATGGTGTGCTTGCGCGTCAGCCAGGCGGTGGGCGCCACCGTGATGAAGAACTGCGAGCCGTTGGTGCCCGGGCCGGCGTTGGCCATGGCGAGCAGGTAGGGCTTGGTGAAGGCCAGGTCGGGGTGGAACTCGTCGGCGAACCGGTAGCCGGGCCCGCCGGTGCCGTTGCCCAGCGGGTCGCCGCCCTGGATCATGAAGCCGCTGATGACGCGGTGGAAGACGGTGCCGTCGTACAGCGGGTCCGTGGTCTTCTGACCGTCGGTGGGCCGGGTCCACTCACGGGCGCCCGTGGCGAGCTCGACGAAGTTCCGGACGGTCTTCGGAGCGAAGTTCTCCAGCAGCTCGACCTCGATGTCGCCATGGGTCGTCCTGAGGGTGGCGTAGAGCTTCTCGGCCACGGATCTGCCTTCCATAGTCATCACTGTCGGTCCAGATGGTCGCACGGAGCGCTCCGCGGCACTGAAATCGTCCACCCGTATGCCCTGTCACGCATGCCTGTCCGCGATATGGCAGGCATGATCCGACAAAGGGTGGAAAGGTGAACTGTGTCCGCCACCGAGGAGGAGGATCCCGTGACCGGCAAGGAGAGCATGCGCCTGGCAGCCGAGAGTGCCAGGGAGAGCGTGCGGCACGCGACGGAAGTGGTGGCACCGTACGCGGAATCCGCCAGGGATGCCGCGGTGCACTACGCCCAGGAAGCGAACGAACGCCTGGCACCCAAGGTCTCGTACGCGGCGACCAGCGCCGCCCACCACGCCCGTACGACCTACGACGACCATCTGCACCCCCGGATCAAGGCGGCGCGGGCCCATGTCCCGCCCCCCGTCGACCGGGCCGCGACGCAGGCGCGCCGGGCGGCGCGGCAGGCCGCCGACTACACCCAGCCGAAGATCGAGAGCGCCATCGCGGCCGCCACCCCGGTGGCCGAGGAGGCCGCGTCACGCTCGACCGCGGCCATCGCGGCACTGCGCGGCCAGGTGACGGCCAAGGAGGTCCAGAAGCTGGTGCGCCGTCATGAACGGCGCGCGCGCAACGGCAAGATCCTGCGCGGGGCCGCTCTGGTCGGCGTACTGGCGTGTGCCGCCTTCGCGGTGTGGAAGTGGTGGGACCAGCAGTCGAATCCGGACTGGCTCGTCGAACCTCCGGCGGCCACCGAGCTGTCGGCGCGCGACGCGGCGCCGGCGAGCTTCGACGACGAGCTGGCGGAGAAGGAGCGCGAGGCCGAGTCGGAGCCGGACGACAAGCAGCTCTGAACGGCGCCACACGAAGGGGCCCGGAACCTGTCACCAGGTTCCGGGCCCCTTTTCTCGCGTCCCGCTCCGCGTGCGCGGCCGTCAGCCGGGGAGGGTGAGGACCGTGCCCGGGCGCACGAGGTCGGGGTTGTCACCGACGACGCCCCGGTTGATGGCGTAGAGCTCGCGCCAGCGTGCCTCGTTGCCCAGCTCGCGACGGGCGATCTCGGGAAGCGAGTCGCCGGACCGGACGGTGTAGGTACGCGTCTTGGCGGAGGGCACGGGCCCCGGCACCGGGGCCGCGGGTACCGCCTTGTGCGCGGCCGAATGCGGCGTGGGCGTGTGCATGGCGCCCGGCGCGGCCGAGGAGGAGGCCCCGGGCTTCGGCATCGCGGTGGACCGGGGGGTGGCGGGCACGGCCTTGTGCGCGGCGGACGTGGGGGTGGGGGTGGCGGGGGCCGCCTTGGGGGGCGCCGCGGCCGCCATCCGCTCGGCGGCGGCCCGGGTGACCGAAGCGGCATCGGCGGCCGAACCCGCGGAGGTCCTCCCCGCGTCCCCGGCCCGCTGCTCCACCTGCTCCTTCTCGGCGGCGGCGTCCGCCTTCTTCTTGTCGTGTTTCAGGAAGTCGAAGAGTCCCATGTCTGTACGCCTCCGGCGTGATGGTGCCCCCTGGTATCGATACCTCCCCTCCACTGTCCTGCACCGGGCGCCGCGCGGCCCTGCGACGGGGCCGTCCGGGGGACAGGCGCGCGGCCCGAACACCGTCGCCGGCCCGAACACCGTCGCCGGCCCGAACACCGTCGCCGGCCCGAACACCGTCGCCGGCCCGTACACCGTCGCCGGCCCGTACACCGTCGCCGGCCCGTACACCGTCGCCGGGCCGGGACCGCGAAGGGACGGGACCGGGAAGGTCGGACACCACCCTCGTGAGACACGATGGAGGAGATTTCTGTGATCATCAGACAGGCCGCGGAGCGGGTAGTGCTGGTCAGGCCCGGACCCGGGCTCGTGAGCGCCGCGATCGTGGCGGGCCTGGACATCTGGGTGGTGTCGGATCCCGGGCCCCGGTCGGCGGACGCGCGACTGCCCGCGGAGCTGCCCCCGCAGCGCCGGCTGCGGGTGGACTTCGACGACGCGGCCGCACTGCGCACCCTGCTGACGAACACGGTCCTCACCCACGGGATCGGCCAGGTGCTGTACCTCGCGAGCGATCTCGAGAAGGGCCTCGGCAGGGGGTCCGCGGCCGCCGCCGAGGAGGTGGTGCGGGAACTCTCCACGAGCCGGGGCAGGCAGGCGCGGCGACTGCCGGACGCGGTGACGATCCGGCGCATCCTCAATCAGAGCCGGACCTCGGCCGTACGCGCCGAGGAGGCGCAGACGGTCACCGAGGCGTGCTCGCTGGCGGAGGACTTCCCCCTGCCGGTGGTGATCAAGTCGGCCGACAAGAGCGGGTGCTGGTGGACCGTCCCGGTGCACGACCGTCCCGGACTCGCCCGGTGGGCCGAACAGGCGGTGACCGCACGGCACTCGGCCCCCTATCTCGTCGAAGAACTCCTGACGGGCGCCAAGTTCCGGGTGGAGACGCTGACGGTGGACGGCATGCACCTGGTGGCCGACATCGCACCCGAGGGAACGGCGGCGCCGCTCCACGACGCGGAGCAGGCCGGGATCCGCGCGACGGTCCGGGCCCTGCTCGATCTGGCCGGATACGAGTCGGGCACCACGAGGACGGATGTGCTGGTCAGCGCGCGGGGATCACGGATCGCCGCGGCCACGGAGCCGGACCGGGAACAGGCCGGTAAGCGCCGTTCCCGCAGCGCGGCGGCGAGCGGGATCGAGAGGGGAACGGACCGGTAAGGGCCTCGGCCACTCTTTGTCTTGTCGAGAGCGGCCACCGCACCACACGGGAGCCGCACCGGGTACACACCAGGGGGACAACCTATGCGCAGCAAGCTGGCTGGACTGATCGGGATCATCGCGGCGGCTCTGGCGATCGGAGTCGGTGTGACGGTCAGCAGCCCGGCGGACGCCGGTCAGCCCTCCGGCTACCAGGTCCTCGCGGACGACAAGGGCCCCGGTGTCGCCTCCCCGGCCCCGACCCCGGTCCCGTCCCCCCGCTAGACCGGCCGCTTGCCCCGCACGACAGAGAAGTGCCCCGCACCGGATTTTGGTGCGGGGCACTTCACGCGTACGGGGTCAGTAGGTCCGGCGGTGCTCCGGCAGGCCCATGAAATCGAATAACTCCTCGGCGGTCGTGCGGTATCCGGCCGCGGCCGCGAAATCCCCGAGCGCCTCGGCCGCCTGCACGAGTCCCACCAGCGCGGACGCTTCCTCGGCACGGAAACTCATCGGCGCCGCGATCTTGTGGGCGTGGGCGTGCAGGGCCAGCGCCACGTCGTGCTCCCCCCAGAGCATGTGCAGCTGGCCCAGGACGTTCTCGACCTTCGCGAGCCTGATCGGGGCGCCGCTGGTGCGGCCGAGCACCAGGGAGCGCTCGGCGAACGCGCGCGCCTGCGGGCCGTCGCCCCGCTCGTGCGCGACCTGGGCGGACAGCGCCAGCACCAGGGCGACGTCCCCCGGTGACCTGGTCTCGTCGCACAGGTCGCGGGCGCGCTTGAGACTGGCGTCCGCGTCCGTGTACTCGCCGAGCCCCACCTGGGCGAAGGCCATGTCGGTCAGGGCCACGATCTCGTTGCTGCGGTAGCCGAGGTCGTGGTCGATCTCGATCGCCCGGCCGGCGGCCGCGGCCGCCTCCGCGTAGCGGCCCCACCGCTCGTACAGCGTGCTGAGGGTGGTCAGGCTCTCCGACTCCGCCCGCAGGTTGCCCAGTTCCCGGGCGGCGGCCACCGACCGCTCGAGCAGGGGGAGGGCCTCCCCGTACCTCCCGAGCATCGACAGCAGCAGCCCGATGGTCGATTCGCTGTTCGCCTCGGTGTGCCGGTCCCCGGCGCGGACCGCGGTGTCGCGCGCCTCCCGCGCCACCTCCAGCCCCTCCTCGAAACGGCCGAGCTTCCAGCAGGCCGCGCCCAGATTGGCCAGGCTGATGCCCAGGAGCGCCGGATCGTCGAGCCGGCGGGCGGCGGCGACCGCGAGGTGCCCCACGCTCCAGAACTCGTCGAGCTGCCCGTGCGTGTGCAGGTGGAAGCCGATGTTGCGGCTCAGACAGGCCGCGTACCGGTCGTGGCCGGACCGCTCGGCCAGGGACACGGCCGCCAGCAGTCCCGCCTGCTCCCGGTCGAACCAGCTCACGGCCTGCTCGGCGTCCCTGAAGTGCGGCCGTTCGCCCTGGTAGGGCGGTATACCGGTGGGCCGGCGCTCGCGCCCGGGGAACAGCACCTCGCAGGCCGCGTCCGAGGTCGTCATGTAGTAGCCGAGCAGCCGCTCGACCGCCGCCGCGTCGTCGTCCGCCGTCGCCGGGCCGCGCAGGCTCTGGGCGAAACTGCGCACCAGGTCGTGGAAGGTGTAGAGGCCGATGTCGGGCTGCTGGACCAGATGGACGTCGAGCAGGAACTCCAAGGCGTCCTCGGCGTCGCGGACGGCCGTGCCGAGGAGCGCGGCCGCCGAATGGACGTCGGTACCGGCGCACGGGTACAGGCTGAGGATGCGGAACGCGGTCCGGTACTCCTCGTCCATCGCCAGGTAGGACAGGCGCAGGGTCGCCGCGACGCTGCGCTCGCCCGAACTGAGCTCGTCCATCCGGCGCTTCTCGTCGCGCAGCCGCTCGACCAGGTAACGCACCGTCCAACGAGGCCTGTTGCGCAGCCGGGCCGTCGCGATCCGCAGCGCCAGCGGCAGGTGGCCGCACAGCTCGGCCAGTTCGGCGGAGGCCGCGGGCTCGGCGGCCACCCGGGTCGAGCCGAGGGTCTCCGCCATCAGGCTGGTGCTGTCCTCGGGCTCCATCATCCCGATGGACACCCACTCGACGCCGTCCAGGTCCAGCAGCCGTCCGCGGCTGGTGATCAGGGCCAGCGAGCCGGGCGAGGCCGGCAACAGGGGCCTGATCTGCGCCGCGTCGACCGCGTTGTCGCACAGCAGCAGCATCCGCCGGCCGTCCAGCTTCGACCGCCACAGGGCGGTGCGCCCCTCCAGGTCCTCGGGGATCCGGTCGCCCGGCGTACCGAGGGTCCGCAGCAGGCTGTCGAGCGCGGCGGTCGGTGTGACCGGGTCCCGGCCCGGGGTGAATCCGTGCAGGTCGATGTGGAGCTGCCCGTCGGGATACCGGTCGGCCAGCCGGTGCGCTGCGTGCACCGCCAGGGTGGTCTTGCCCATGCCGCCCATGCCGTCGATGGCCACGATCCGGGCGTACCGGTCGCTGCCCCGGCCCTCGTCCCGCACGTAGTCGAAGAGCTCGGCGAGCTCCTTGGCGCGGCCGGTGAAGTCGGGCAGGTCGTACGGCAGGGTGCACGGGGCGTCGGCCGGCGCGGCCCGCGTTCCCGGCTCTTCCCGGACCGTTCCCGCCGGGGCCGGGGCCTCGGGGGCCGCGCCCTCGGGCAGCGGCGCCACGGCACGGACCGGCTCGGGCTCCGGCGCCGCGGGGGCCGCCGGCTCGGTAGCCGGAGGTACGGGCGCGGCGACCACCGGTACCGGCGCGGGCGCGGGAACAGCGACCGGCACCGCGACGGGCACGGGCAGCGCCCTCGGCGCCGGCGCGGGCCGGTCGGGCGCGGCCAGCTCGGGACTGTCGCGCAGGATCGCCTCGTACAGCCTGGCCAGCCGGGGGCCCGGGTCGATCCCGAGCTCGTCCACGAGCAGCCCGCGGACCTCCCCGTACTCCTTGAGCGCCTCGGCCTGCCGCCCGGAGCGGTACAGGGCGAGCATCAGCTGCCCGCGCAGCGTCTCCCGCAGCGGGTGCTGGGTGATCAGGGCCCGCAGGCCCGAGATGAGCTCACCGCTCTCGCCCAGGGCGAGGCACAGGTCGAACAACTGTTCGGCGGCGGCCAGTCGGCGCTCTTCCAGCGCGGTCGCGGCGGCCTCGATCACCGGTCCGCCCGTGCCGGACAGGACCGCGCCGCGCCACAGCGCGAGGGCGGTCCGCAGCGCCTCGGCGGCCTCGGCCTGCCCGCCCTCCCGCAGGGACCGGGCGGCCGACCTCGTCAGCGTGTCGAACTCCAGCAGGTCGAGCTGGTCGTCCGCCACCACCACGCGGTATCCCGGCCCGTCGGTGGCGATCACCTCGCTGCCGGTGGGTATCCGCCGGCGCAGGTCGGCGACGGCCTTGCGGACCTGGTGCGCCGCGGTCACCGGCGGGTCCTTCTCCCACGTCGCCTCGACGAGCCGTGCGACGGGCACGACCCGGCCGGCCTCGAGCAGCAACATGCACAGGACCCGTTCCTGGATCGCTCCCCCCAGCCTCAGCCGTACCTCGTCCATCCATCCCTCAAGCGATCCGAGGACGTTGAAGCGCAGCTTGCCCCCCACAGGCACTCCGCTTCGTCTCTCCCCGGAATCCGCATCCGCCCCCGGCATCGGACATCCACCCCCAAAGAACAAGACCCCTGGCCAGGTCATGCCAACCGGATCATAGGGGTTACCCCTAGCACGCGGTAAGCATCCGGTAGCAGATCAGGAAGGGCGACACGGACAGTTCACGAGCGGCCCGGAGCAGGCAGCACACGGAGCGAGTACCGAAGGAGCAGGCTGTGGGAAGACTGGAGAGACCACTGGCCCCCGATGCCGGACCAGTCACCGCGTTCGCCCGGGAATTGCGCAGGCTGCGGACGGCGGCGGGCAGTCCCGGCTACCGTGACATGGCCACACGTGCCATGTTCTCCGCGTCCGTGCTCTCCGACGCGGCCGCCGGCTACCGCCTCCCGACCCTTCAGGTGGCCCTCGCCTTCGCCGAGGCCTGCGGCGGTGACCGCGCCAGCTGGGAGCGCCGCTGGCACGAGGCGGCGCGCGCCGAAGGGGACGACGGAGCGGCCCGCCCGGCGGTCAAGGCGGTTCAGCAGCACCACGAGAACGAGCTGCGCGCGGCCGAGGTACGTGCCGTGCTGCCGCCGCCCGCCCAGCTGCCGATGGAGGCTCAGCCCCTGGTCGGACGGCGTGACCTGCTCCAGCGGGCCCGCGCGCTGACCGCCCCCTCGTACGGGGAACAGCGCGCCGCGGCGCCCCTGGTGATCAGCGGACAGGTCGGCGTCGGCAAGACCGCCTTCGCCCTGCGGCTCGCCCACGAACTCGCCGTGAACCTGCCCGACGGGCAGCTCTACGCGAACCTCGACCCGGCCGCGGACGGACGCAAGGACGCCGCCGGGATCGCGGGCGGCTTCCTGGAGGCGCTCGGCATCCCCACCGACCGGATCCCGAACGATCCCGGCCAGAGAATTGGCCTGTACCGATCACTGCTCAACCGGCGCAGGCTGCTCGTGGTGCTGGACGGAGTCCAGCACGAGCGCCAGATTCGGGAACTTCTCATCGCGGCGCCCGAGAGCCGCATCATCATCACCAGTCGATCGCGGCTACTGGGCCTCGACGGAATTGGCCGAATCCGGCTCCCCGCACTGGACCGTGACGAGTCGATGGAGCTGCTCGCCCGGATCATCGGCGCGGACCGGGTCGGTAGCGAGCCGCGTGCATGCCTGCGCCTCGCCGACGCCTGCGGGGACCTGCCGCTGGCGCTCAACCTGGCGGGCCGGCGCATCGCGGCCCGGCCCGAGTGGATGCTCCAGGACTCCGTGGCGGAGCTGCTCGGCGACGGGCAGAGCGCCAGGAGCGCCCACGGGGCACCCGGCCGCTTCCTGGCCCGGCTGCAGGTCGGGGACGACGCGCTGAGCAGCCGCCTCGACAGCGCCTACCGGCTGCTGACCCCGTGGGCCCGCCTGATGCTGCGCCAGTTCGCGGGCTCCGACAACCCGCCCTCCGTCGACAACGTGGTGTACGAGTCCGCGGACGCGCTCGCCATGCTGGTCGAGCGCTCCGCGCAACCGGTGGAGGACCTGCTCGAACGGCTCCTCGACGCGGGGTTGCTCGACCACTCCGACCTGCCGGGGCAGTACGGACTGACGCCGATGGCCCGGGCGTACGCGCTGACGCAGCCCGACCCGACCGAGGAGGACCCCGCGCCGGCCGCGGCGCGGGACCAGGCGCCCGCGCGGCAGTCGAGGTAGCCCGGCCCGCGGGGTGCCCGCGGGCTCACGCCCCGTACGTGATCGTGACGTAGAGGTGCTCGTCGAGGACCTTGGCGAGGGACACCCGGGGCCGGCCCAGCTCGGCGCACAGGTCCGCCTCCGGCAGGCCGCCGCCCTCGTCCAGCGCGGCACGCGCCCAGGTCCGGCCGAGCTCCAGGTGACGGGCGAAGGCGGCCCGGTCCCGGGCCCCGTACAGCCGCTGCGCGATGGCCGCGTCCCACGGCATGACCGAGTCGGGGCGCAGCGCGTACAGCGCCTTGGACGCGGCGGTCGGGCCGAGGCTGCGGCGGCCGATCGCCAGCGCCGCCAGCTCCTCGTAGGCCGCGGCCAGCCGGGAGAGGTCGCGCGCGGTGAGCCGGGCCAGCGGTGCGTCCGGCAGCGTGTGCCGCTCCCACCAGGCGCCGAGCCCCTCGCCGAAGGTGTCGGGCTCGCCCTCGCGCGGGTAACGGATGCGGCAGCCCCAGGAGTTCAGCCAGCGGTGCAGGGCCGTGCGGTGCGCGGCGAGCGAGAGGTCGAGCGCGGAGCCGGTCTCCGTACGCAGCGCCAGCCAGCTGCGGTCCACGCCCGCGAAGCCGTTGAACACCTCGGCCGATGAGCGCAGTTCGGCGAGGGACGGCGGCGGCGGGAGCGGTGGCGCGGCCGGCGGGTCCAGGTGCGCGCGGGCCACCTTGGCGGGGACCACCATCCGCCAGGCCTCGGTCACGAGCTCCGTCAACTCGTCCTGTCCCAGGGCTCCGAGGTGGGACTCCACCCAGTTGAAGCGCAGATCGGACGCGCGGGGCAGGAAGAACTTCGCCGGTTCGGCGGCGACCAGCGCGGCCCGTTCCTCCTTGGGGAAGGCGAAGCCCAGTTCGCTCTCGTCCCGGGACAGCGCGAGATAGACGATGCCGCCGATCCGGAACTTCACCCGGTCCCGGATCAGGTGCTCCTGCGTCCTCGGCAGGCTCAGCGCGAGCCGCCGTACGTCCTCCACCGTTGCCACGTCCCGCTCCTTCACCTCCGGCCGCCGGCTCACAGACCCGCGAGCTGCGGGGTGTGGACGTCCAGCGGCGGCCCGTCGAGGGCACCGAGGCCGATCAGCGACGGACTCCTGCCGATCAGCCGGTCGGCGAGCGACCGCGCGATGAGCGGCGCGAACTTGAAGGATGTGCCACCGCAGGCCGCGTACGCGTATCCCGCGCCGCCGAGGGCGACCAGCAGCGGACCGCCGGTCTCGGTGAAGGCCGTGTAGTAGGCGTCCTTGGCCGCGGTGACCCAGGCCGGTCCGAAGCCGGGCAGCAGGTCCCCGAACTCCTTCTCCAGCCGGCGCTGCCAGTACGGGTCGGTGCCGTGGTCGGTGAGCTCGTCCACCACGCGGCAGGCGGTGGCCGAGGTGAGCTTGAGGGCCGTGCCCGCCACCGGCGGGATCAGCCAGGCTCCGCCCTCGGTGCCCAGGGCCGGTATGGCCGGAGTGCGCGCCCAGGCCTGCGACTGCTGCCGGGGCACCCGGCAGTACAGGAGGGACTGCCGGTACAGGGTCAGCCGCTCGGAGATGCTCTGCGGCAGCAGGTCACGGGACCAGGGGCCGACGGCCACGAGCACCGCGTCACTGTGCAGCACCTGCCCGTCCACCAGTCGTACGCTGCCGCTCTCGCCGTCGACGGCGGTCACGGCCCGGTGCTCGATCAGCTCGATGCCCCGCTGCCACTTCAGCCAGCCGACGCAGGCGGCGAGGACCCGCTCGGCGAGCAGCACACCCGCCTGGTCCTCCAGTACCGCGCCGAGGCCGCCGCCCACGTGCAGGTGCGGATAGCGGTCGGCGAGGCCGGCCGCGGTGAGCTCCCTGGCGCTGCCTCCGGCGTCCTCCAGCATGGCCGCCGCGTCCGCAGCCGCCGCCGGCGGCAGCACGGTGAGCGAGCCGACCTGCTCGTAGAACCTCGTCAGGAACAGCTCCTCCAGTTCGACCCAGCGCCGGTGCGCACGCAGTGCGGCCGCCGTGGTCCGCGGGTCTGCGGGGTGCAGGGCCCGCAGGATCCGGTGCTGGTCGAAAGAGGTGGCTCTGCTGTGCGGGATGGGGCCCTGGTCCACGATCGTGACCCGGTGCCCGTCGAGCACGCACTCGACCGCCGTGAGCAGGGCGATCACTCCGCCGCCCACTACTGTCACCCTCGTCGACATCACACACCTCCCTTCAGTTTTCGTTGCGCCGACGGGTCAGCTGTCGAGGACGATCGTGGTCAGTGCGGATGCCTTGGCGAGGGACTCCTCGCAGCTCAAGACGGTGTCGCCGGCGCAGATCAGGTTGGCGTAGCGGCTGAGGTAGCCCTCGGGCGGCAGCAGCAGCGAAGTGCCCGGCGCCGCCATCACGTTGGTCTCCAGCAGCCCCGGCACGTCCGCGGTGGCGGGTACGTCGACCGAGCGGACCGTGCCGTTCTCCGGCGGGTACAGGAAGCGGATCCCCACGGTGCGGCTCTGCGTCGGGGTCCACTCGGGGCGAACGCCGGCGGCCACTTCCGCGGCCAGCTCCCCGGGCTCCACACCGGTGGCGAGGCTGCCGAGGTAGGGGATCAGGTCTCCGCCGAGGCGGGCGTTCACCTCGATGATCACCGGGCCGCGGGTGGTGAGCTTCACCTCCGTGTGCGTGATTCCGTAGCCGATGCCCAGTTCCGTGTGGGCGTCCCGCAGGATGCCCAGCAGTTCCTCGTCGGCGAGCAGCGGGTCGGTGGCGCTGACCACGTGCCCGGTCTCCTCGAAGTAGGGGGCCAGGCCCACTTCCTTGTGCGCGAGGAAGAGCGGGGTCCAGGCGCCGTCGAAGACCACACCGTCGATGCTGATCTCGGGGCCCATGACGCACTCCTCGACCAGCGCCCCGCCCTCGTAGTCGCTGTTCCCGCCGCGGCCGGCGGCGTCCGCGACCTCGAAGGCCGCCCGGACCCCGGCCGCGTCGTCGACCCGGATGACGCCGATGCTCGCGCCCATGCCGCGGGGCTTGAGGACCACCGGGTAGCCGAAGGAGTCGGCCGCGGCGAGGGCCGCCTCGGCGTCGGTCACGTAGGCGAAGTGCGGCTGGGGCATCCCGGCGGCGGTCAGCAGCTGCCGGGTGTTGTGCTTGTTGCGGCAGTTGTCCGCGCCACGGGAGGTCAGGCCGGGCAGTCCGAGCCGCTCGGCTATGAGCGCGGTGGTCACCACGAGCGTCTCGTCGTAGCTGAACACGCCCACCACGCGGTGCTCGGCGGCCACCGCCTCGGCGGCCCTGATCAGCCCCTCCGTGTCGGGCACCAGGCGGGCGCGGTCGAGCAGTTCCACCGTGGTGGAGCCCCGAACGTACTGTTCCTGCCAGGTCGGGTCCACCGCGTCCAGGATCCAGATCGGGCGGCGCCGGGCGGCGCCCGCGAGCAGGTACTCGCGGTAGGCGCGCTGTCCGCTGCCGACCAGGATCACCACGCCGTCATCGGTCGTGCTGGCGTCATCAGTCATCTTCGTCACCTCGCGGAGTGGGTCAGGACCCGGGCGCCGGCCGTCGCGATCGCCGCGAGCTGCGGCTGGGCGATGGCCAGGTAGTCGGGGGTGGACAGGGCCACGGAGCGGTCCAGGCGGGCCGCGTTGAAATAGATCTCTTCGGTGAGGATCAGGCCCTCGTCCACGACGAGGTGCAGATCGGGGTGGAAGCTGAGCGGCATCACCGTGCCGCAGACGCTGCCGGCCAGGCGCTCGGCGATCTCGGGGGTGGCGAAGGCCGTCCGCCCGCCGCCGAACAGGGCGCCGACCGCCTCCAGGTCGACCTGCCGGTCGCCGGGAACCACCGCGAGCACGTACTTGCCGACCCGCTTGGTGATGCTCACGCGGACGACGATGCACTTGGCGGCCTGGTCCAGCGGGTGACCGCGCAGGACGCTCGCCAGGTCGGTGCGGCCCTCGGCGACGTGGTCGATCAGTCGGTACCGGGCCTGATGGCCGTCGAGGAGGTCGATCAATCGCTGGTACATCAGAGCACCTCGCCGACGTAGTGCCAGTCCTCGGGATTGATCAGTCCGAAGGGGTTGATCGGAGCCACGCCCTTCAGGTTGTTGGCCACTTCCAGCAGGCGGAAGGGGAAGTTGGGCATCCAGATGACCGGGACCTGCTGCGCCATGTAGTCCTGGTAGGCGTACAGGTCCTCCAGGTCGTCGCTGACGACGGTGCGCGCGATCAGCTCGTCGGCCTTCGGGTCGCTGTAGCTGCCGAAGTTCACCGAGGAGCCGGTCGAGTAGAGCGCCTCACCGGTCGGGTAGAAGCCGGGTCCGTAGCCCCAGCCGCCGTTCCAGTCGCTGAACTCCCACAGGCACGGGCTGTCGGGGCCGGGGGTGCAGGTGGTGTCCTCCAGGACCAGGACGCTCGCCTCCACCTCGCTCAGCACGATCTCGATGCCGGCCTTCGCGGCGTCGGCGGCGAACTTGCGCATGACGGCGGTCAGCGTCTCGTGCCCCTGGGCGTACCGCATCGAGAACCGCAGCGGGGTGCCGGCCGCGATGCCCTCGCCCGCCTCTGCGGGTCCGGTGCCCTCGCGGACGCAGAGCGCCGGGGTGGTGCTGGTGTCCCAGCCGTTCTCGGTCAGGAAGGCACGGGCCTTGTCGACGTCGAAGGGGTACGGGTCCTCGTGCGCGGCGGGCGAGAGCAGCGGGCTGTCGGGCAGGGCCGGGATCGGCCCGGTGGTCGGGTAGCCGTAGCCCTTGTAGACGTCGCGGATGGCGCCCCGGGAGTCCAGGCAGGACTGGAGGGCCTGGCGGAAGTAGAGCTGCTTGAAGATCTTTCCGGAGACGGTGGGGTTGTTGAAGTTGATCGGGAAGTAATGGATCTTGTAAGTGAGCTGGGGGACGAGGTCGTAGTGCTCGCCGAGCGGGTTGGGCCCGCCGAGCAGCGGGTCCTCGGCCGGCTCGGTGACCTCGTCGAAGGGCAGGAAGCCGATCTGCACGCCGTCCAGGGCCTCGGGGCCGCGGCGGAGCATCTCGTACTGCTCGGTGTCGGAGCCGGTGGGCACCAGCCGGAATTCGTCCAGGTAGGGCTTGTTGGGGCCGCAGTAGGTCTCGTTCGGCACCAGGACGGCCTCGCCGGATATGCCGTCGATCGTGTAACTGCTCAGCTTCCAGGGTCCGTTGACAACACTCCATACGGGGCTGGTGTCCCAGCTCTTACGCTCGTCGTTGCAGGCCCGCAGGTAGGCGTAGACGGCGGAGGCCTGCGCCGGGTCGTGGGTTGCGTCGGCCGGCCGGTCGTCGCCGGTGCGGTCCCAGGCCTTCGGCAGTGGGGTGATGGTGCTGAACTGGTTCATCAGCACCCAGTTGTGCGAGTAGGCGCGGTCGAAGGTGAAGCTGACCTTGTCCTCGGCGACCTTCTCGTAGCCGGCCAGGTTGTCCGGGAAGAAGCCCGGCGTGTAGCCGCCGAAGCTGTCCTTCTCGGCCTCCAGGAGGTGCATCCACAGCATCACGTTGTCGGCGTTGACGCTCTCGCCGTTCGACCACGTGTACGGCTTGACCGTGATCGTCGCCGTGCGGCCGTCCTCGCTCCACTCCGGGGGCTCGGCGAGGCTGCGCTCGTAGTCGACCGTCGGCTGCCCGCCGGTCCCGTACCAGTACAGCGGGCGGTACATCAGGGTCTGGAACTCGTGCAGGTTGGCCACCCCGTAGTACTCGCCCGGGGTGAACGGGAAGATGAAGACCGGGCTGAAGCCGCTGGTGCAGGCCCAGGTCACGCTGCCCCCGCGGAGCGGGGTGGTGGGCGGGGTCATCTCGGTACCTCCTCCAGTGCGGATTCGCCGCTGTCCGAATGGGCTCCGTAACGCTCCCAGCGCTCGTTGAGCCGGATCCGTCCGTCGTCCAGGAACTCGGGGGTGCTCCAGCACCGCCCGGCGACCACCTCGCCGTCGGCGAGGACCATCGTGTAGGCGAACTCCAGGTTCCCGTCGGGCTCAACGCGCCCGTTCAGGGAGCCCCTGCGGACGGGTCCACCGTCGAAGTCGGCCCAGAGCAGGTCGCCCTCCTGGCGGTAGTGGCCCACGGGGGCGTCCTCGTCGGACGGGTAGCCGGTGTTGCGGAAACTTCTGCCGTCGTAGTCGATCACCGGTGTCGTATCTCCTGAGTGATGCACTTGACCGCGCCGCCGGCCTTCAGCAGTTCGGACATGTCGACGGGGTGCGGCGCGAACCCGCGGGCGCGCAGCTCGTCGATCAGGTGGGTGGCGGTCTCCGTCACGACCACGTTCAGTCCGTCGCTCACCGCGTTGAGGCCGAAGGCGTCGGCGTCCTGGCGGGTCGCGAGGATCGCGTCCGGGTACAGCTCGCGCAGCACCTCCTGGCTCTCCTCGCAGAAGGCGGCGGGGTAATACGCCACCAGGTCCTCGTCGAGGACGAACAGCGCGGTGTCCAGGTGGTAGAAGCGGGGGTCGGTCAGGGTCAGGCCGACCACCGGCAGGCCGAAGAACGCGCGGAGCTCCTCGTGCGCGCCGGGGTCGCTGCGGAATCCCGCGCCGGCCAGGATCCGCCGGCCGGCGGGGGCGAAGTCGCCCTCGCCCTCGTTGACGTACTGCGGGACGAGGAGGTCGGCGTATCCGCGCTCCTCGAACCAGGCCCGGTAGGCGTCGGCTTCGGCCGCCCGCTCCTCGTGGCGGAACTTCGCGATCAGTACCTTGCCGTCGACCACGGTGGCGCCGTTGGCGGAGAACACCATGTCCGGCAGGCCCGGGACCGGGTCGATGAAGGAGACCTCGTGCCCGAACCCGAGGTACAGGTCCCGGATCCGCTCCCACTGGGCCAGTGCCAGGCCGGCGTCCATCGGCTTGTCGGGGTTCATCCACGGGTTGATCGCGTAGGTCACCTCGAAGTGCGTCGGCCGGCACATCAGGTAGTGCCGCTTGGTGGCCGTACGCCGCGGGGGCTCAGCCATGCTCCGGCCTCATCTCGGTGCTGATGCGGCCGGCCGCGATGTGCGCGGTGGTCAGCGCCTGGGTCAGGGAGGTGCCGGTGGCTCCGATGAAACCGAGGATGTTGTTGCCCGCCGGCGGACGCTTGATGACGGTGCCCGCCGCGGCCGTGATCTTGAGGAAGAACAGCGCGGGGTCCTCGGCGACCTCGGTCGGCACCTCGATGGACTCGACCGTGCCGGCCCCGCTGATCAGGCACATCGCGGCGGTGTGCACGTCCGTCGGCGTGTAGTGCGACACGTCCGGCCTGATGCCGCGGGCCACGTCCGACACGCACTGGATGGGGTCGTGGCCGGCGCTGATCCGCGCCATGTGGTCGAGGCCGCCGCCGCCGGGACGGATCGCTATCTCCAGGATGAAGGGCTTGCCCTGGTGGAACCTCACCTCGGCGTGCAGGACGGACCGGCGCAGGCCCTGGGCGTGGGCCGCGTCCCGGACCACCTCGTGGACCGCGGCGACCTGCTCGGGTGTCAGGGAGCTGGGCGCGTGGTGGACATCGTCGTCGAAAGTGCCGCTCTCGACGGTGATCCGGTCCACGATGGAGCCGAGGTAGACCTCGTCGTCCCAGGCCAGCGCCTCGATGAGGTGCTCGTGGCCGTCGAGGTAGCCCTCGATGATGATCCCGTTCGGACCGAGGTCCAGTCCGTCGGCCTCCATCAGGGCCCAGGTCATGGTCTCGATGCCCGAGGTGGCGTCCGCAAAGCGGGCACTCATCTCCTCGGGGTCGTCGACCTTGAAGACGAAGTTGCTGGCGGCGCCCAGGGTGGGCTTCAGGATCAGCGGGTAGCCGAGCTCCTCGCCGGCCCGCAGGGCGGCCTCGACGTCCGGGGCGTACCGGAAGCCGGGGTGCGCCGCGCTGCCGCGCTCGTGGGCCTGGCGCATCAGGAACTTGTTGCGGCTGGTGCGGGCGGCCTCGAGGCCGATGCTCGGCAGGCCGAGCGCCTCGGCGACGACCGCCACCGTGACGACCCCGGACTCCGAGAAGGTCAGGACCCCCTCGAACTCCTCCTCCGCGTGCCAGACCTTGGCGGCCGTGACGATGTCCTCGATGTGCTTGGATCCGGCGATCCGGTAGCGGTCCGCGTCCCAGAAGTCCTCGGTGCCTATGCCGTTGAGGACGTGGACCTCGGCCCCGAGGGCCTCGATCTGCCGGTAGCGCGAGATGTAGTAGGTGGCGTTCTGGCTGGCTTCGATCGCGAGCAGCTTCATCTGTGCCGACCCCCCTCAGACCTTGGCCGGTACGGCCTCGGCCGGTACGGCCTCGGTGACCGGCTCGGTGACGGTGGCGGCGACGGTGGCGGCGACCGGCTCGGACACGATCTCGGCGGCTGCGGCAGCCTCGGCGGCGGCGACCTCACGGTCGTGCTTGCGCAGCGAGAGGACGGTGAGGGAGGCGATGATGACGACCAGGACGGAGAGGGCGTAGAAGCCGTTCTTCACGTTGGTGGAGTCGACCAGGAGCGAGATCAGGACGACGGCGACGGTACCGGCGGCGAGGCCGAAGGCGTTGGTGGCGCCGAACACGAAGCCCGTCTTCTCCTCGGGCGCCGCGCTCATCAGGGCGGTACGGGCCGAGATGCGGGCCACGCAGAAGGCGATGGCGGCGAAGGGGATGACGGCCATCATCGCGTAGAGGTGGACGGACTCCATGGACAGGAGCACCGCGAAGGCGACGTAGCCGATCAGGGCCGTCTTCAGCACCGTGGCCTTGGAGCTGATCTTCTTGAAGGCCCAGGCGGCGAACAGGGCGCCGATGCCGAACAGGGCGTCGACGATGCCGAGGTAGCCGGCGTTGGACTTGAAGCCCTCGATGACCAGGACCAGCATGATGCTGTTGCCGACGATGATGACGATGTTGCCGATGATGTACAGCAGCGCCAGACGGGCCAGCGGCGGGCGGGCGGCGGCCAGACGGGCGGCGGCGGCCGAGGCGGCCTTGGCCGCGGCCTCGGTGACGGCCTGGCCGGCCGGGCGGCGGCCGATGAGGAACAGCAGGACCGCGGAGAGCAGGAACGTGATCGCGTTGAAGTAGAAGAGCGACGTGGTGCCGACCCAGACGATCACCCAGCCGCCGAGGGCCGCCGAGGCGAGCGTGCCGGCCTGGATGGCGATCTCGGCGTTGCCGTTGAACTGGGCGAGCCGGGACTCCGGGATGCGCTCCTTGATCAGGGCGTTGCTGGCCGGGAAGAAGAGGGCCGCGGAGATCGACAGGATGAAGCTGGCGACGTAGCTGACGGTCGAGGGGTTACCGCCGAGGGCCAGCCAGACCGGCAGACCGATCGCGGCGGCCCCGCTGGCCAGGTCGGAGATCATCGCCAGGGTGCGGCGGTCGAAGCGGTCGGCGAGCTTGCCGAAGAACAGGGAGAGCGCCACCTGCGGGATGGTGACGGCGATCATCAGCCAGCTGACCGCCAGCATGGTGTTGGCCTCGGTGAAGACCAGGTACGAGGCGGCGGTGAGCTGGATGCCGTTGCCCAGGTTGGTGATGAAGGTCGCGGGGATGAGCAGTCGTTCTGCCCGATTGGGACGGGGCGGGGCGATGGTGGACACAGTGCTCCTCGGGGGTTCAGGCTCGGATGTCGGCCGGCTCGGCCACGGGCGCGAACGCCCCGACCACGGTGGACAGGAGGGGGAGTCGCAGGGGAGCGACGGGGTCGGCGTCGAAGGCGCCGGCCGGGAGGATCAGATCGGCGCCGGCCTTCTCGGCACGGGCGGCGACGTCGACGAGCAGCGGAGCGGCGCACGCGGTCAGCGTCCGGACGGCGAGGACCAGGTCGCCGAGGTCGCTCGGCACGTCCACCGCCACGCGGTCCGCCTGCTTCAGCAACCGGTCGAGGTGCACGACGATCAGGTCCGCCGCCCGGTGGAGGCTGAAGCTCTCCAGCTCGTAGTGGGAGCGGAACCGCTCGACGACGATCCCCGCCTGCTCGGCGCCGGTCGCGGAGACCGGCAGCAGCGCGTCCGCCGGTATCCCGGCGAGCATCTCGTCCAGCCGGCCCGCGAGCCGGTTCCACGGCTCGACCAGTCGGGAGCTCGACAGGTGCTCGAGCGCCTCGCGGCTGAAGTTCGTACGGGAGTGCTCCGGCGCCGTCAGCGCCAGGTAGAAGCGCACCAGGTCGCGCGGTACCTCGGCCACCAGGTCGGCGGCCCACACCACGTGGCCTTTACTTGTTGAGAACTTCTGGTTCTCCAGCTCGTAGAACTCGTTCGACACGATGGCGTGGGGCTCGACGTACCGGTCGCCGTGCGCCATCAGCAGCGCCAGGTGCGTCATTCCCCAGAAGTAGACGTTGTCGAATCCGAGGAAGTACACGAGGTCGATGCCGTGCTCGGACAGCCAGTGCTCGTCGAACCGGTCGGTGTGCTCACCGAGCTGCTCGGCCGCGTACCAGGTGCAGTACATCGAGGCGGCCATGCCCTCGGCCCAGGCGTTGAGGACCTGGCCCGGCGTCTCGGTGAAGGGCGCCGGGATGCCCCAGGCGGTGGGATAGGTGATCGGGAAGTCGGGCAGCGGGCGCTCCAGCGCCTCCCGGATGAGCTGCGCGGTGTGCGGGCGCAGCACGTCCCGGTGCCGGACGTAGTAGTCGGCGAGCCGGTCGCGGTACTCCTCCATCGGCAGGACGAGGATCTGCGCCTCGCGGTGCGTGACCACGGCGGCCGGGTCGACGGTGGAGCGGGGACGCAGCAGTTCGTCGAAGTTGTTGGGGTGCCCGCAGGATTCGCAGAGCCCGCCGCGGCTCTCCACGAGGCACACCGGGCAGTCGCCGGCGACCAGGCCCTCCATCAGGTACTCGCCGGTGGCTTCGACGTACGGCAGCAGCACCGTCTTCAGGCGGAAGGCGCCCTCGCTGTGGAGGTCGGTGACGAAGTCGATGACGGTCTGCCGGTAGCCCTTGTCGAAGGGGGCGAAGCCGTCGACGGAGATACCGGCCGCCTCGAGGGTGGCGCGGATCTGCGTCGCGGAGCGCAGGGCCAGCTCCTCCGGGGTCAGGCCGGCGCGGGCCGCGCTGGAGACCACGTAGGTCTGGCTGTCGTCGGTACCGCTGGTGAAGATCACCGGCCGGTTCGACGCCCGCAGGTAGCGGGCGTACACGTCGCCCGCGAGGTACGGGCCCGCCAGGTGCCCGGTGTGCAGGTCGCCGTTCGGGGTCGGCGGCGGCGCGATGATGACCGTACGGCGTGTCATGCCTGGACTCCTTCGTGGCGAGCTGCGAACCGCTGTGTCATGTCGAGGTCCCACCAGACGCTGTACATCTCGAAGTCCGCGTCGGACTCGTTGATCACCCGGTGCTCGGAGCCCGGGGTGAAGTGGACGATGTCCCCGGTCGCGAAGGGCTTGCGGACGCCCTGCGACTCCAGGACGGCGGAGCCGGCGACGGCGATGAAGATCTCGTACTCGTGGTGGGCGTGGGCCGTCGACGCGGTGCCGGGGCGGATGACGCACCAGGAACCCTCGAAGGGGGCGTTGAGCTCGGACCAGGGCAGCAGCCGCTGGGCGTCCAGTCCGTTCTCGTGCGTCAGTCCGTCGCGGTCGAGTTGCTTGGTGAGCATGTGGGTCGGTCTCTCCTCGTCAGGCGGGTACGGCTCGTGAGGGGTGCGCGGTGCTCAGACCGCGCCGGCGAGCGCGAGCTCGCGCAGTTCCGGGACCTCTACGGAGCTGGTCCGGCGGTGGGCGAGGATGTCCTCGGTGATCTCGGCGGAGCGGCCCGCGAGCACGCTGAGCAGCGAGTCGGCGATGCCGTGGGTGGCCTCGTTGACGCCCTGCAGGTAGCAGGCGGCGCTCGCCGGGCGACCCAGGTCGAGCCTGTACTGGCGGCTCACGTTGATCTCTTCGAGGCCGATCTGCTGCGCGAGGGCCTTGACCGCCCACGGCATCTCGCGGACGAATCCGGTGCCCAGGAGGACCAGGTCCGTACGCATCTCCCGCTCGGCTCCCGACTTGCGGTCGACGAGGGTGAGGACGACCTCGTCGCCGTCCATGCGGGCCGCGGCGACATCCGTCATGGGGTGGATCGCCAGGCGCTCCCGGCCGGAGCGGCGGTCCTGGTAGAACTGCCGGTACAGGCCGTCGAGGGTGGCGGGGGAGAGACCGCCGTAGTTGGAGCGGTACATCTCGCCGAGCAGCTGCTGGCGGGCCTCGGGCGAGGAGCCGTAGAACTCGTCGATGAAGGACGTGTAGTAGAGCTCGTTGGTGAACTTGCTGCTCTCGTAACCGTTCAGGCCGATGGAGCGCATGATCATCGTCGGCTTGCACTCGGGCAGGTCCCGCAGTGCGGCGCCGAACAGCTCGGCCGCGCTCTGGGCGCCGCCGATCACCGCGACGCGGTGCGGCAGGTCGGCCCGCACGCCGGCGATGCGCTGCGTGTACTGGGTGCTGTGGATGACGCGTTCGGCCGGCAGGCCGTCGAACACGGCGGGGACGTGGGCGTCGCGGCCCGCGCCGATCACGAGGTAGCGGCAGCCGATGGTGTCGCCGTCGGCCAGGGTGACCAGCCAGCCGGAGAGCTCGCCGTCGTCGCCCGTCACCGCCTCCACGCCGGCGCATTCGCGGCCGTATTCGACCCGCACCGTCTCCAGTTCATTGGCGACCCATTGCAGGTACTCGGATATCTCGCTTCGGTAAGGGACAAAACTCGCCAGGTTGACGAAGGCGTCGAGGCGCTCCTGCGAGTGCAGGAAATTGACGAAGGAAAATCGGCTGCACGGATTGCGCATGGTGACCAGGTCCTTGAGGAAGGAGACCTGGCTGAGCGCGTCGGGCAGCAGCATGCCGCGCTGCCACACGATGTCCTGCTCGCGCTCGATCACCAGGGTGTCACCGGCCAGCTCGGGTGCGAGCTCCTCGACGGCGACCGCCAGCGCCAGGTTCGCCGGGCCTGCGCCGACTGCGAGCAGTTCGACATTGCGATGCGCCATGGAAGTACCTCCAGATGGAACAGGTGGACAGGTTCGTACGGTCAGGCAGGACGGTTCGCGTCCTTGCGTTGCCTTCCGGGTGATGTCCACATTCCATGCCGGGCCCCGATTGCCCGGAAGGCGTCTCGGCCACGGACAATCAACTCGGCCGGGGACCCCGCGGGCGGGTTGATTGGCCGGTGTCCGCCGTTACTTCCGGTCAATGCGAGTGGCCATTTCCATTGGCCCGAGTGATCAGTTGCGTCACACGCATCCGACTGGCCGAAACATCCCTCGGGCAGTCGGGCTTCCATCGAAACCCCATGAGAAGGAGCCCTCGTGCCGCTCACCGAGCCCATCACCCCTGCCGGCGCGCTCTTCCGTTCCGAGAGCCCCACGCGGGTCGCCACGCGCCGCCGTCTGCTGATGTGCCGGCCCCGGCACTACGACGTCACGTATTCGATCAACCCGTGGATGAACCCGCAGCACGCCACGGACAACGCCCTCGCCGTCAGCCAGTGGGAGGGCCTGCGCGACCTGTACCTCGAACTCGGCCACGTGGTCGAGGAGATAGATCCGATCGAGGGTCTGCCCGACATGGTGTTCGCGGCCAACGGCGCCACCGTCGTCGACGGCAAGGTCTTCGGGGCCAGATTCCGCCACGCGGAGCGCACCGCCGAGGGGCCCGCGTACCTGCGGTGGCTGGAGGGCCGCGGCTACACGGACACCCTGTGGCCCGAGTTCGTCAACGAGGGCGAGGGCGACATCCTGACCGTCGGCCGCCGCCTGCTGGCCGGTACCGGCTTCCGCACGGACCCGCGTTCCCACGCGGAGGCGCAGGAGTTCTTCGGCCTCCCGGTCACCTCGCTGACGCTGGTGAACCCGGAGTACTACCACCTGGACACCGCGCTCTCCGTGCTGTCGGAGGACGAGGTCATGTACTACCCGGCCGCCTTCTCCCAGGGCAGCCAGGCCGTACTGCGCGCCATGTTCCCCACGGCGATCCTGGCCGGCGCCGAGGACGCGGCCGTCTTCGGTCTCAACGCCTTCTCCGACGGACGCCACGTGCTCCTGCCCGCCGCGGCCACCGGCCTCCACGCCAAGCTGCGGGCGCGCGGCTTCGAGCCGATCGGCGTCGAACTCTCCGAGCTGCTCAAGGCCGGCGGCAGCGTGAAGTGCTGCACGCTGGAACTGCGCGACCGCTGACCACACGAAGACCCTCCCGACCGCGTCCGCGCGGGTCGGGAGGGTCTTCGCAGCGGGCGGGGCGGGAGCCCCCTAGGGCCGCAGGGGCCAGCGCGCCAGCTCCGCACGCAGCCGCTCGGGGTCCGGTTCCTCGGTGGCCCAGGCGATGTGGCCGTCCGGGCGGATCAGCAGGGTGGTGCGCAGGGAACCGGCGGGGGAGACCACTTTCAGCCACTGCGTCGTCGGGCCGGTCGTCCCCGGCGACCCAGCCGATCGCCCGGTACCAGCCGTCGCCGAACGGCACCAGGGAGGCGAAGCCGTGCTCGTTGGCGTTGGTGGTCACCGTCGAGGGCCTTGCCGATCAGCCCCAGCAGGAAGTTCGGGGTGAAGGTCATCGTCACCCGGTGGGCGTCGATCAGTTCCAGGAAGTGCCGCGGATCGGCGAGCACCGACTCGGGCGAGGCCTGCAGCTGTACGGCCCCCACGGACAACGGCAGCAGGTGCGCCTCCAGCAGCGCGGCGACGTGGTCGTAGGAGATCCAGTTGAGGGTCACGTCGTCCGCGGTGAGGGACTGCGCCCCGGCCTTCGCGGCCATCGAGGCCAGCAGGTTGCCGTGGGTGAGCCGGACCGCCTTGGCGGCGCCGGTGGAACCGGAGGTGAGCACCAGCAGCGCCACCTCGTCCGATGCGCAGGTGCTCGTGACGACCGTGCTCGCGTCCGTACCGGCCGCGGCCCGCACCAGGTCCTCGACGATGACGACCGCCGGGCCCGGTCCGGCGGGAAGTTCCTCGCGCGTGCGGCGGTCGGTGATCAGGAGCGGTCTTTCGAGCAGGGCGTCGACGTGACGCAGCTGCGCCGCCCAGCGCTGCGGGTCGTTCCGGAGGGGGACGAGCGGGCAGGCGGTGATCCCGCCGAGCAGGCACGCCCAGAGGGCCGGCAGGAAGTCCTCGGGCCGCTCCAGCATCAGGGCCACGACCCGGCCCGGACGGGCTCCCGCGTCCCGCAGGGCGGCAAGGAGCCGGAGCGACTCGTCGAGCAGTCGGGGACAGGTGCACAGCGTGTGGCCCGGGGGCCGTTCGCCCGAGCAGTAGCGCAGTCCGTGCTCCGGGAACCGGGCCGCGGCCCGTACGAGCAGTGTGCCCAGGTCGGCGGCCTCATCGGCCCCGGCCGCGGCAGTCCGAGCGGCGGGTAACTCCTGACGTGTCGTCATGGTGTCTCTCTCAGGTGGCCGGTCCCGGGCATGGCGGAGCGGCTGCGCGGCACGGGGCGGCAGCAGCGCGTGCGGGATCAGCTGTCCGGCGGTCGGGTCCGCGGGACCGGGGCGGTCAGAGGTCGGCGCTGATCAGGTCCAGCAGGCCGGGGAAGCGCTGGTCCAGGTCCGCGCGGCGCAAAGTGGCCGCCCGGCTGTTGCCCCGGTCCACCTGCTGCACCAGGCCCGCCTCGCGCAGGATCCGGAAGTGGTGGGTGATCGTCGACTTCGAGACCGGCAGGTTGAAGGACGCGCAGGTGCGCGCCGTGCCTTCCGGTTCCCTCAGCAGGGCGCCCACGACCGCGTAGCGCAGGGGGTCGGAGAGCGCGTTCAGCACGGTCAACAGGCTCATCTCCTCGCGGGAGGGGTGGCCATCCTCGTCGGGCATCGCGCCCTCCTTCCTGAGGTACGGGTTGCATCATACCTCTCATCTGTGCCAGCTTAAGGTTCGATGCAAACCGAACCTGGTCGTCCGTCGGCCGGGCCGAGCCTGGAGTAGTGCCCACATGAGTACGCAGACCACCTCGTCGGCCGCGCCACCCGTGCAGGCGCAACGGCAGCCGGGCCGCACCCTGACCCTGGCCGCCGTGCTCCTCGCAGTGTTCGTCGTCCCGATGTCGATCTCCGGCACCGCCGTAGCGCTCTCCGACATCGGGGCCGACACCCAGGCCGGCCTCGCCCCCCTGCAGTGGGTGGTGAACGCCTTCAACGTCGCCTTCGCCTGCTTCACCCTCGTCTGGGGCTCCATCGCCGACATCGTCGGCCGGGTGAAGGCCTTCGCCGCCGGCGCAGCCGTCTACACCGTGGCCTCGCTGGCCAGCGCGCTGGCCACCAACGTGCTGTGGCTGGACGGCGCCCGCGCGCTCGCCGGAATCGGCGGCGCGGCGATCTTCTCCTGCGGTGCGGCGATCATCGCGACCGTGTTCGACGGACCGGCGCGCGCCAAGGCGTTCGCCCTGTTCGGCACCGTCGCCGGCGTCGGCGTGGCCATCGGCCCCTCGCTGGCCGGCGCACTCGTCCAGGGCCTCGGCTGGCGCTGGGTGTTCGCGGTGCACGCGGTCGCCCTGCTCCTCGTACTCCTCGCGGTGCCCGCCATCGCCAAGGCCATGCCCGCCGACGGCGGCAGCGGCGCGCGCATCGACATACCGGGCAGCGCGCTGTTCGTCGTCGCCATGGTGCTGCTGACCACCGCCATCGTGCAGGGCTCGCAGTGGGGCTGGGGCAGCCCGGGCGTACTGGGGCTGTTCGCCGGCGCGGTCGTGGTCCTCGCGGCCTTCGCCATGGTCGAGAACCGCCGCGAACACCCCATGCTGGACCTGAGCGTGCTGCGCAACCGGCGCTTCGTCGGCCTGTGCATGGTGCCGGTCGCCGCGTCCTTCGGGTTCGTCACCATGCTCACCTACCTGCCGAGCTACCTGACCGCCGCCACCGGCCGTGACACCGGCACCGCCGGTGTGATCATGCTGCTGCTCACCGCACCCGTGCTGATCTGCCCGATGCTCGCCGCGAAGCTCGTCACCCGCGGGGTCTCCGCGCTCACCCTCATCTACGTCAGCCTCGCCTGCCTGGTCGTCGGCGACCTGGCGCTCACCCTCTTCTCGCCCGATGTGAAGATCCTCGTGGTCGCCCTGCCGATGCTCGTCACCGGCGCCGGCATGGGCCTGTCGGCGGGCCTCGTCGACGGCCAGGCGCTGGAGCTGATCGACCCGGCCAAGGCCGGCATGGCCGCCGGCTTCCTCAACACGCTGCGCCTCGGCAGCGAGGCCATCGCCGTGGCGGTGTACGGCTCGGTCCTCGCGACCGTGCTCGGCACCCGCATCCAGGACGGCATCGGCGACTACGCCGGCGCCGCACAGGCGGACCGGGTCGCCGACCAGGCCGCGGGCGGCGACTTCGCCCGCGCCACCGAGCTGTCCGGGGCGGTGGACACCGAGGGCTTCACCCACTTCCTCGCCCAGTCCTACGACTCCGCCTTCCACACCGTCCTGTGGGGACTGGCCGCGGTCTGCGTCGTGCTGTGCGCCGTGGTCGCCGTCCTGCTGCGCGGCGCCGCCACGGAGAAGGCGGCCTGACGCCCGCGGGGGACGCGGCGACTCCCGCGTCCCCCACCCGATCGACCCGTTCCACGCGACACCACCCGAGACCGGCCCGGTGCCCGAATCCCCCGTCGAGGCGCCGGGCCACCCGCGTTCCCCCGCGCCGGCACCGCTGCGGTCCCCGCAGCGCACCACGACCGGCCGGCCGGGGCGGCACCAGGAAAGGACCCGCGCGCCATGAACCGACCTCCAGGCGGCCCCCGACCCGCTCCCACCCACGCCCAGGTCCTGGTCGTCGGGGGCGGGCCCGTCGGCATGCTCGTCGCCGCCGAACTCGGGCACCACGGGGTGTCCACCGTCGTGCTCGAGGCCGAACCGCACACCGTGGACCAGCCCAAGGCGGGAACCCTGCACGCCCGCACCGTCCAGGGCCTCGCGCGACGCGGTCATCTGCACGCGCCGGCCGCCACCGAGGACCGGCTCGGGCGCAGTTCCGCCGACACCTTCCACTTCGCGGGCATGCCGGGGCTCGTCATCACCGCCCCCGCCACCGAGCCCGGTCCCATCGTCGGCCGCTCCCAGGCCGACCTGGAGCGGGACTTCGAGCAGCGGGCCCGTGCGCGGGGCGTCACCGTGCTGCGCGGACACCGCGTGAGCGACATCGGCCAGGGGCCCGACGCGGTCGAGGTCACCGCCCAGGGGCCGGACGGCGTACGGCACTTCACCGCCGAGTACGTCGTCGGCGCGGACGGCGCCCGCAGCACCGTGCGCGAGCGGCTCGGCTTCCCCGAGGACACCCACCCGGCGACCGTGTCCGCCCTGCTCGGGCTGGTACGGCTGACCGACCCGGACGCCGTGCCGTACGGCTGGCACCGCACCCCGCGAGGCTGGACGGTCGCGGGCGTCAACCCTTACGGGCACAGCCGGTTCATCACGATCGACTTCCGCGGCCCGCATCCCGACCGGCACTCCCCGCTCACCCTCGACGAGCTGCGCCGGGAGGGCGAGCGCGTCCTCGGCCACGGCGTGCCGATGGCCGACCCGATCTTCTTCTCCCGGTTCAGCGACTTCACCCGGCTCGTGCGCGACTACCGCCAGGGCCGGGTCCTCCTCGCGGGCGACGCCGCCCACGTCCACTTCCCCGTGGGCGGGCAGGGCCTCAACCTGGGTCTTCAGGACGCTCTCAACCTCTCCTGGAAACTGGCCCACACCCTCGCGGGCACCGCGGGCAAGGACCTTCTGGACACCTACGACGCCGAGCGCCGCCCCGCGGGACAGCGCGTCATCGACAACACCCGCGCTCAGCTCGCCCTGATGCGGCCGGACCCCGGCCTCGACCCGCTGCGCGACCTCGTCGGCGAACTCCTCGGGCTCGAGGACGTGAACACCCACGTCGGCCACATGATCAGCGCCCAGGAGACGGTGCACCCCGCGCGCACCGCGGGCGGCTCCCGCTGGGAGGGCCAGTTCCTGCCGAACCTGCCGCTCACCACGGACGAGGGGCCCACCGACCTGACCCGGCTGCTGCTGCCCGGCCGGCCCCTGCTGCTCCTGCTCGGGGAGCCCGGCGCCGCCCACCGCGCACCGGGCGAGGGCTGGGCCCACGTAGTGAGCACCGTGTCCGCGACGACCACCCGGCCGCTGCCCTGGTCCGCCGTCCTCGTCCGGCCCGACGGCTACATCGCCTGGGCCCCGGACGGCGGTTCCCTGCCCGGCACCCTGCGCCAGTGGTTCGGCGAGCCCCGCTGACGGGCGCACCGGAGGGCGGGCACGGAACCCCGTGCCCGCCCTCACCGGCCCGCGGTCACCTCAGCCGGGCCCTGCCGTCACAGGTGCACCGGCAGCGAGGTGGGCCGGCGCAGCACCGTCCCGTTGTCCCAGGGCACCTCGGCCGGGTCGACGGCCAGGGACAGGTCCGGGAACTCCTGCGCCAGGCGCGTCAGTACGGTGACGATCTCCATGCGGGCGAGCGCGGCGCCCATGCAGTGGTGCATGCCGTAGCCGAACTGCAGGTGCCGCTTGGCGGACGTGCGGTCCGGGTCCACGGTCAGCGGATCCGCGAACGCCTCGGGGTCCCGGTTGGCGGCGAAGGCGTCCGGGTAGAGCACGCTGCCCGCCGGCACGAGCCCCTCGCTCGTCTCCAGGTCGCGGCCCGCGACGCGCGGGAACGCGGAGATCGTGCCCAGCGGGATCAGCCGGATCAGCTCCTCCGCGAGACGCGGGGCGACCCCCGGGTCGTCGGCGAGCCGGCGCCACAGGGCGGGCGCCGAGAGCAGCGCGTACAGCGACTTGGTCAGCACCGACACCACGTTCTGGTCGGCTCCGAGCAGCGAGCCGAAGAAGATGCCGGTCAGCTCGGCGTCGTCCATCGGCGGCTCGGCCCGGTCGCGGTCGGCGCGGAAGCGCTCGATCAGACCGCCGGGCGTCACCGGCCGGGCCCCGGTGACCAGGTCCTGGACGTATCCGTACACCCGGTAGAAGTGCTCCACCAGGTCCGGTACGTCCTCGTGCGAGGCGATCTGCACGATCCGCGCCGACGGGCGGAAGTACGGCACGTCCTCGATCGGGAAGCCGAGGAAGTGGGCGTTGACGGCGATCGGGACCCGGTCGACGAGGTCGCTGAACAGGTCGGGGGACTCGGACCGGCGCAGCCGCTCGATTCCCTCGTCCACCACCCGGTCGAGCACCGGCCGCAGCCGCTCGGTGCCCGCCGCACTGTAGTCGGCGGAGACGAAACCGCGGACCCGGGCGTGGTGCGGGGCGTCGAGGTTGAGCAGCAGCTCCTTCGGCATCACGGTCGGCAGGAAGCTCGGCCCGTCCTCGACGTTGGTCTCGGTGCGGCCGGACGCCGGGTCGGTGAGCACCTTGTGCACATCGGCATAGCGCGTCAGGTGCATGACCTTGTGACCACTGGGCAGGAGGATGAGCGGGACGCCCTCCGGGCTGCGCTCGTCGAGCGGCGTGAAGGCCGGAACAGGGTCGAGGTGGGGTATGTCCGCGACGGTGACGGCCGCGGACGTGACGGTACTGGGCATGTGTGCTCCGTGGGGAAGAGTGGTGCGTCAGACGAGAGCGGGCAGTCCGGTCAGGCCGGCCAGGTCGCGTGTGGCCTGGGCGTTGTTGCGGAACTGCACCGCGCGCCACCCGACGCGACGGGCCGCCGCGCAGTTCTCGGCGAGGTCGTCGACCAGGACGCACTCCTCGGCCGGCACCCCCGCCTCCTTCTCGGCCCGCCGGAAGATCTCCGGATCGGGCTTGCGGACGCCGACCTTGCAGGAGTCGACGACGCAGTCGACCTCGCCGACCGGCTCGACGATCGCCCGCCAGTAGGGCTCCCACTCGACGACGTTGTTGCTGAGGATGCCCACCCGGTAGCCGTGCTCCTTGGCGTGCAAGGCCGTCGCCACCATCACCGGGTTGGCACGGACCCCCTCGAACCACTGCTGCCCGAACCGCTCGAAGCGTGCACGGGTCAGGTCGATGCCGGGGTCGGCCTCCTCCAGGACCCGGACCATGGACCGGCCCCATTCGGGCTCGGTGAGCAGGGCCAGTTCGAGGGGTGCCAGGGGTTCATGGCCCAGTTCGGCGGCGACCGCGGCGAGCGCGGTCTTCATCTGCCGGGGCGTGATGCCCGTACGCGCGTGGTACGAGTCGAAGAGTTCGTCGAGCGGCGGCGAGAGCACGCCACCGAAGTCGAACCAGATCATGGGCTGGGGCACTGCGGGATCTCCTTGTGTGGCCCGGATGCGGATGACGGGCTCTCAGACGCCCGCGGTGGCGTAGCCGAACCGGTTCAGCAGAGCTCCGGCGATGGGGCTGGTCAGGGTGAGGTGCACTCGGGCCCGGGCGATCTGCTCCTCCTGGCTCATCGTGATCTCAAAGGCCACCGAGTCGGGGCTCGGCGACTCCACGACCCGCACCAGACAGTCGGTGGGCAGCTCGAACTCGCCGAAGCGGGTGAAGTCGGTCTCCACGCGCGTGAGCAGCAGACCCCGCGGGGAGAGACCGAACAGCTCGAACGCGGCGTGCACCGCGGACTGCCGGAAGCCCTCGAAGATCAGCGCACCCGGGATGTGGTCCAGCGGGTGGTCGAAGAGCGCCGGGTTCGCCTGGTCCACGATGATCTGCGTGAGCACCTCGTACTCGCGTACCTCGGTCTCGGACAGCACCACGTTCTGCGGGGAGATGCGGCCCACGGTGATCGGGGCGACGCCGCGTCCGGTGGGGTGCGGGCGGGCGGTGCCCGGCGCGAGTGCGGCGCGGCCCTTCTCGCGCATCCGGTTCCAGGCCGGGCCGGGCATCCACTGGCAGGTGGTGCTCATGGTCGCGGCCTCCCGCCCGTCCACCGTCAGGACCATGTCGAGCGTGCTGCCGGTGACGACCCCGTCGCGGTGCTTGAGCCCCGCCTGCCGGGCGTGGATCTGCGCGTGCCCCGGCCGGCTGCCGATGTGGAGGGCGGTGACGTCGGTGACGACCATCTCGCCGCCGTTGAAGATGAACTTCTCGTCGACGGCGGCGTCCAGGAAGGTGTGCGCGGTGTAGATCGACGCCTGGCGGAAGACCTCGACGAGGAGCAGCGGGTCGTATACGGCCGGCGTGGTGACCTGGTCGTTGTAGTAGCTGTGCACGCGCGGGAGCTGCGCGGCGATCAGGTATTCGTCCTCGGCCAGTCGGACGGAATCGGTCAGGAACACCTCGCAGACGGCCGCTCTGTGCACCAAGGCGCGGGTCACGGTGCTCGAGTAGTCGAGTTCGGTTTCCAGGATCGTGGACATGGCTGAGTTCCCCCTCATGCATGCAGGTACGCCTCCAAACGGAGGTACGCATGTGACCGTACCTTGATTGACCGCCCGACCACCGTGGCGTACGCCACTTCCGTGGCGGATACACCGTTAACAACTCGTGTCGGAAGCAGCCGCAGGCTGCCCTGGAATACCTCGTTCTGGAGCCCCTTGGGCAGCGTATCGCGCCAGGTCGGAAGGGGTTTCGGTGGCCACACCGGAAACTCGGCGCGCTGCCGGGGCGCCTGACGGGACGTCGGACGGGCGACCGGCGTTTCGGCCAACGGCGTCACCGGGTTCCCTGCGGGTCCTCGCGGTTCCCTGCGGGTCCTCGCGGTTCCCCGCGGGTCCTCGCCGGGACTCCACCCGGGCGCCGGCACCCCGTGTGTGATGCACGGGGATGTCCGCCGAGGCCTGTTTCCGGACCGCCCCGAGGCAACCGGAGCGCCGGGGCCCGCCCGGCGGGAACGAAAAAATGCCCTCCGACACTGCATTTTCGCAGGTCGGAGGGCATTTACATGTGGAGCCTAGGAGATTCGAACTCCTGACATCTGCCTTGCAAAGGCAGCGCTCTACCAACTGAGCTAAGGCCCCGTGGAAGTGGACGCACCTCTCCCGCGTGGGAGGTGTGGTCGTTCCGCAGAACAGAGTACCGGGTGTACCCCCTCATCTCGCAAAATGATAGGGACTCCCGCCGTGCGACCACTCTCCGTAAGATGCTCGCGAGGTTCGCACCAGCGAAGGGGAGTAGTAAGAGTGGACGCAGTACAACAAGAGGCCACGGCCAGAGCCAGAGAGCTTCAGCGCAGTTGGTACGGGGAGCCGCTGGGAGCGCTCTTTCGCCGGCTCATAGATGACCTCGGCTTGAACCAGGCCCGCCTCGCTGCCGTCCTCGGACTGTCGGCGCCCATGCTGTCCCAGCTGATGAGCGGCCAGCGCGCCAAGATCGGGAACCCGGCCGTGGTCCAGCGCGTCCAGGCCCTCCAGGATCTCGCCGGCCAGGTGGCCGACGGAAGCGTCAGCGCGGGGGAGGCCACCGACCGGATGGACGAGATCAAGAAGACCCAGGGAGGATCCGTCCTCAGCAACAGCGGCCAGACCACCACCGGCTCCGGCGCACCCACGGTCAAGCGGGTCGTCCGCGAGATCCAGTCGCTGCTGCGCTCGGTCTCCGCGGCCGGCGACATCATCGACGCGGCGAACAGCCTCGCCCCGAGCCATCCGGAACTGGCAGAGTTCCTCCGGGTCTACGGCGCGGGCCGCACCGCCGACGCGGTCGCCCACTACGAGGCCCACCAGAACTGACACGCACGAGGGCGGACAACGGGTGACGGGGGACGGGCACAGCGATGGGTGAGGTCTTCGCCGGTCGGTACGAGCTGATCGATCCGATCGGGCGCGGGGGCGCGGGCGCCGTGTGGCGGGCCTGGGACCACCGCCGTCGCCGGTACGTGGCCGCGAAGGTGCTCCTGCAGAGCGACGCGCACACGCTCCTGCGGTTCGTACGGGAGCAGGCCCTGCGGATCGACCATCCGCACGTACTGGCGCCCGCCAGCTGGGCGGCCGACGACGACAAGGTCCTCTTCACCATGGACCTGGTCGGCGGCGGCTCGCTCGGTCATGTGATCGGGGACTACGGACCCCTGCCGCCGCGTTTCGTGTGCACCCTGCTCGACCAGCTGCTGTCGGGGCTGGCGACGGTGCACGCGGAGGGCGTGGTGCACCGCGACATCAAGCCGGCCAACATCCTGATGGAGGCCACCGGAACCGGGCGGCCGCACCTGCGGCTGTCCGACTTCGGCATCTCCATGCGCAAGGGCGAGCCCCGGCTGACCGAGACCGACTACGTGGTCGGTACGCCGGGCTATTTCGCCCCCGAGCAACTCCTGGGCGCCGAGCCGGACTTCCCCGCGGACCTCTTCGCTGTCGGACTGGTCGCCCTGTACCTCCTCCAGGGCCGCAAGCCCGATTCCCGGGCCCTGGTGGAGCACTTCCTCGCCCATGGCACCCCGGGCGCCCCCGAAGGCGTCCCGACCCCCCTCTGGGACATCATCGCCGGCCTCCTCCAGCCGGACCCCCAGAGCCGCTTCCGGACAGCCACAGGGGCACGCAAGGCCCTTGCCGAGGCCGTGGAGCTGCTGCCGCCGCCCGCCCCGGACGAGGATCCGGTGGAGGTGTTCGACCAACTCGGTCCGCTGCCGCCGGGATTCGGCCCGCAGGGTCCGCTGGGCACCGCTCCGGCGCCCCTGCAGGCGCCCGCACCCGTCGCGGCCCCCGTCACCGCGCCCACCGCCTCCCCCGCCTCCGTGACGGTGGCCGCGGAGCCCACCCGTACCGACCCGCGCGGTACGGCGCAGAACGCCCCGATGGCCCCGTACGCCGCCTCCCCGGCCGCCCCCGCCGTCCCGGCCCGGATGCCCGCGTACGGGCCCTCGGAGACGGGAAGCTTCCACCTGCCGCCGCCGACCGCGGCGGCGCCCGCCGGGCCGCCGGTCCGGGACCGCGCCGGGATCGCGCCGCCCCCGCCGAAGGCGGTGGCCTCGCTCCTCGCCGCGGCGCTGCTCTGCTTCGCGGTGGGCGTCTGGGCCCTCACCCAGCTGTAGCGCCGCGTCCCCGTCCCCGCCGCCCGAGCA
Organism: Streptomyces sp. NPDC097617; assembly: GCF_044761485.1. Taxonomy (NCBI): domain Bacteria; kingdom Bacillati; phylum Actinomycetota; class Actinomycetes; order Kitasatosporales; family Streptomycetaceae; genus Streptomyces; species Streptomyces sp. NPDC097617. The sequence goes on along the minus strand of NZ_JBIWCL010000023.1, from coordinate 67,159 downwards.
GCGTCCAGCCGCCCAGCACCAGCAGCAGCGCCGCCCCGGTGCCGAAGCCGGCGCCCACCACGACCCGCATGGCCCGGTGCCGCTCGGCGGCCTCGGCCGCCTCCGGGGCGGTGAGCCCCTCCTTCGCGGCGGCCCGGTCCCCGTCGCCCACCCCGAAGCCCCCCGCGGCCGGACTCTCCTTGTACGCGGGCGCCTTGGCCGGCGTACCGGCGACGTCCAGGCGCAGGGTCAGCGGCACGGTCGCCGCGTCCTCGGTGAACTCGGCGACCTTCGCCCCCATGGTCACCGCGACGTAGTACCAGCCCGCGAGGGACACCTGCTGCACGGTCCGGTCACTGGCGAAGCGGTTCTCGTAGGCGACGGGCGGGGTCTTCTCGAAGGTGACCCCGGCCTGCTTGCCGTCGTACGAGGTGTCCTTGTCGGAGATCAGGCCCCGGTACGGGCTGTAGAGCGAGACGGTGAGCCCGCCCGACGCGGAGCCGTAGCTCTTGGTCATCTTCGCGGCGGACAGTTCGGCGCTCAGGCCCAGCTGCTGCCCCCAGTCCAGCGGGACCCGGTAGTAGCGGGTCTGGCCGGGCCGCATCTCGTCGCGCCACACCCCGGCGCCCAGGGCGCGGGCGTCGTTGAAGCCGGTGCCTCCGGTGCGGCCCACCGCCTCGGTGCCGGGCAGGGCGGGGGTCCCGGAGGGCCAGCTGCTCGGCGCGGTGGTGGGAGCGCCCGCACCGCGCCCCGGTTCCCGCTGGACCTTGACCTCCAGCGGCCACGGGCTCTGGTCGTAGCCCTTGGCCGACGTACGCGTGACCTTGGCGTAGTACACGCCGGCGGGTGCGCAGTCCGCGTCCTCCGCCCCCCGGCGGACGCCGGCCGCGCTGATCGGGTAGGGGTCGTAGCCGAAGTTCGCCCGGCCTGCGCTGCCCGGGCAGGAGCGCCCGGCGGTGGTCATGATCTCCACCTCTATGCCGTCGCCGCCGGAGACCTTCGCACCCGCCGCGGGCCGGACCACGGCGGAGACGTAGACGTCGGACTCGTCCTTGTCGAGGACGAGCCGGTACACGCGCTCCCCCGGTCCGATCGTGTCCGCGTAGGAGCCCCCGGCCTCGATCTCCGGAGCGTCCGCCGTGGAGGGCTTGCCCTCGATCGCCTTGGCGCCGTCGGCGGCCCGGTAGGTCGGCAGGGGCGCGGGCCCGGCCCCCTCGGCGTACGCGACCCCCGGCAGGCCCGCCACCAGGCCCAGGGCCGCCGCCCACACTGTCGTCCGTCCCCGAACCATCACGCCCACCCCGAGCTTGCTAGCGCAAGCCAAATCTTTACATAACGGAAGTTTTCGTCATAGAACAGCACAAAGCCCCGGCCGCAGCGGCAGCCGGGGCTTCATGAGATCAGCCTTGGGTCTCACACACCGGAACCAGAGGGCACGGAGTCAGTTGCCTCCGTCCACAGGTCCTGCTCGGCGCGGTCCGCCTGGATCTGGCGGTACACGAGGAGCCCGCCGATGGCGGCCAGTGCGACCAGGAGCAGCTTCTTCACCGCGCGACCTCGTCTTTCGTTGACGTAGGGGACTTCTGGCGCCCAACAATACACACCGACCGATACCGATCGGTGACCTCCCAACCCACCAACTGACCCAACGACAAAGACCCCCAGGCTTTGGCCTGGGGGTCTTCGACACTGTGGGGCTAACAGGATTTGAACCTGTGGCCTCATCCTTATCAGGGATGCGCTCTAACCAACTGAGCTATAGCCCCATCCGCGCTGCGCGCTGACTCCTGAAGATTAGCGCACAGACCCGGTCAGGCCAAAATCCGTTGCCCAGGGGCGTCTGCGCAGGTCATCCGACCCGTCGCGGGCGCTTCCCCGCAGGACCTACTCGTCCTCGGCGAGGGTCAGCTCCACGCCGCCGACGAAGCCCGCCGACAGGTTGTAGATGAACGCGCCCAGCGTGGCCAGTGCCGTCGCCAGCACCACGTCGATCACCGCGATGACCGACGTGAAGATCAGAACGCGCGGCAGCGACAGGAACGACTGGAGGTCGAAGCCGTTGCCCTCGTTCGAGCCGGTCGCCTCACTGATCGTGCCGCCGACGGTCGAGAAGACGCCCATCGCGTCCATGACCATCCACAGCACCACCGCCGCGACGATCGTGCAGATACCGAGCGCGATCGACAGCAGGAAGCTGACCTTCATGACCGACCACGGGTCGGCCTTGGCCACCCGCAGCCGTGCCTTGCGCGTACGGGGGGCCGTACGGACCCCCGTACGCGGCTTGCGCTGCGCACCGCCACCCGTGCCACCCCGCGGCGTCCCCGGGCCCGAGGGCGCCGTGTAGGCCTGCGGCGGGTGGTACGGCTGTGCGGGCTGGTCCTGACCGGTGTCCGCGCCGGCCGCCGGCTGCGGTCCTCGGGTGTCCGTCACGGTTCCCCCCTGGGAGTCCGCGGCGGGGCCACGGGCACCATTCGCTCCAGTCTTGGCCGGTCCGGCGCCCGTGGCTCCACTCACGACTTACTCCTCGTACTCCCCGGCCGAAGGCTGCGTGCCCTCGGCGGCCTCGGCGGCCTGTCCGTCGGCCACCTCGGTCTCGTTCTCGTCGGCCTCGACCTCGTCAGCTTCCTGACCGGCCTCGGCGTTGCGCGCGATACCGACCACGGCATCGCGCTTCCCCAGGTTGATCAGCTGGACGCCCATGGTGTCACGGCCGGTCTCCCTGACTTCGTTGACGCGCGTACGAATCACACCACCGCCGAGCGTGATGGCGAGAATCTCGTCCGTCTCGTCGACCACGAGCGCCCCGACGAGCGACCCGCGGTCCTCCACGATCTTGGCAGCCTTGATACCCAGACCGCCGCGGCCCTGGACGCGGTACTCGTCGACCGGCGTCCGCTTCGCGTAGCCGCCGTTGGTCGCGGTGAAGACGAACGTACCCGGCCGCACCACGCTCATGGACAGCAGTTCGTCACCTTCACGGAAACTCATGCCCTTCACACCCGAAGTGGCACGGCCCATCGGGCGCAGCGCTTCGTCGGTCGCCGTGAAGCGGATCGACTGCGCCTTCTTGCTGATCAGCAGCAGGTCGTCCTCCGCGGACACCAGCTCCGCGCCGATCAGCTCGTCATCGCTGCCGCTCTCGGTCTCGCGCAGGTTGATCGCGATGACGCCGCCCGAGCGGGGCGAGTCGTAATCCTTGAGCGCCGTCTTCTTCACCAGGCCGCCCTTGGTGGCCAGGATCAGGTAGGGCGCCGCCTCGTAGTCGCGGATCGCGAGGATCTGGGCGATCTTCTCGTCCGGCTGGAAGGCCAGCAGGTTCGCGACGTGCTGCCCGCGGGCGTCGCGGCCGGCGTCCGGCAGCTCGTACGCCTTGGAGCGGTAGACGCGGCCCTTGTTCGTGAAGAACAGCAGCCAGTGGTGCGTGGTGGAGACGAAGAAGTGGTCGACCAGGTCGTCCTGCTTCAGCTTGGTGCCGCGCACGCCCTTGCCGCCGCGCTTCTGCGAGCGGTAGTCCTCGGTCTTGGTGCGCTTGACGTAGCCGCCGTGCGTGATCGTGACGACGATGTCCTCTTCGGCGATCAGGTCCTCGATGGACATGTCACCGTCGAAGGGCACCAGCTTGGAGCGCCGGTCGTCGCCGAACTTGTCGACGATCGCCGCCAGTTCCTCGCTGACGATGGAGCGCTGGCGCTCCTGCGAGGCCAGGATGGCGTTGTACTCGTTGATCTTCGCCTGGAGCTCGTCGTGCTCGGCGACGATCTTCTGGCGCTCCAGGGCCGCGAGGCGGCGGAGCTGCATCTCCAGGATCGCGTTCGCCTGGATCTCGTCGATCTCCAGGAGGCCCATCAGGCCCTCGCGCGCGATCTCGACCGTGTTGCTGCGCCGGATCAGCGCGATGACCTCGTCGATCGCGTCCAGCGCCTTGAGCAGACCGCGCAGGATGTGGGCGCGCTCCTCCGCCTTGCGCAGGCGGAACTTCGTGCGCCGGACGATGACCTCGATCTGGTGCGTCACCCAGTGGCGGATGAAGGCGTCGATCGACAGCGTGCGCGGCACGCCGTCCACCAGCGCCAGCATGTTCGCACCGAAGTTCGTCTGCAGATCGGTGTGCTTGTAGAGGTTGTTCAGCACGACCTTCGCGACGGCGTCGCGCTTCAGGACGATCACCAGGCGCTGGCCGGTCCGCGAGGAGGTCTCGTCGCGGACGTCGGCGATGCCGCCGACCTTGCCGTCCTTGACCAGGTCCGCGATCTTCTGCGCGAGGTTGTCGGGGTTGGTCTGGTACGGGAGCTCCGTGACCACCAGGCACTGGCGGTTCTGGATCTCTTCGACCTCCACCACCGCGCGCATCGTGATGGAGCCGCGACCGGTCCGGTACGCCTCCTCGATGCCCTTGCGGCCCACGACCAGGGCGCCCGACGGGAAGTCCGGGCCCTTGATCCGCTCGATCAGCGCGTCCTGGAGCTCCTCGTGCGAGGCCTCCGGGTGCTCCAGCGCCCACTGGGCGCCGGCCGCGACCTCGCGGAGGTTGTGCGGCGGGATGTTGGTCGCCATGCCGACCGCGATGCCGGCGCTGCCGTTGACCAGCAGGTTCGGGAAGCGAGCCGGGAGCACGGTGGGCTCCTGGTTGCGGCCGTCGTAGTTGTCCTGGAAGTCGACGGTCTCCTCGTCGATGTCCCGGAGCATCTCCATGGCCAGCGGCATCAGCTTGCACTCGGTGTAGCGCATCGCGGCCGCCGGGTCGTTGCCCGGAGAGCCGAAGTTGCCGTTGGAGTCCACCAGCGGCATCCGCAGCGACCACGGCTGGGCCAGGCGGACCAGGGCGTCGTAGATCGAGGAGTCACCGTGCGGGTGGTAGGTACCCATGACGTCGCCGACGACACGGGCGCACTTGTAGAAGCCCTTCTCGGGCCGGTAGCCCCCGTCGTACATCGCGTACAGCACGCGGCGGTGCACCGGCTTCAGGCCGTCCCGCACGTCCGGCAGGGCGCGCGAGACGATGACGGACATCGCGTAGTCGAGGTAGGAGCGCTGCATCTCCGTCTCGAGCCCGACGGGCTCGATGCGCATCACGGGCTGCTCCTCCGCGGAGTTCTCTGCGGTGGGAGTGGTTTCGTCGGCCATTGCTGGTCAGAAGTCCTTTCAGGCGGCGGTCAGCGGAGCCGACTCAGATGTCGAGGAAGCGGACGTCCTTGGCGTTGCGCTGGATGAAGGAGCGTCGCGCCTCGACGTCCTCACCCATCAGCACCGAGAACAGGTCGTCGGCCTGCGCCGCGTCGTCCAGCGTGACCTGGCCCAGCACGCGGTGGTCCACGTCCATGGTGGTGATGCGCAGTTCCTCGGCGTTCATCTCGCCCAGACCCTTGAAGCGCTGGATCGAGTCTTCCCTGATCCGCTTGCCGTTCTGCTTGCCGAGCTCCACCAGCGCGTCGCGCTCGCGGTCCGAGTACGCGTACTCGAAGTCGTCCCGGCCCCACTTGATCTTGTAGAGCGGCGGGCGCGACAGGTACACGTGACCGGCCTCGACCAGCGGGCGCATGAAGCGGAAGAGGAAGGTCAGCAGCAGGGTGTTGATGTGCTGGCCGTCGACGTCGGCGTCCGCCATCAGGATGATCTTGTGATAGCGGAGCTTCTCGATGTCGAAGTCCTCGTGCACACCGGTGCCGAAGGCACTGATCAGCGCCTGGACCTCGGTGTTCTGGAGGATCTTGTCGATACGGGCCTTCTCGACGTTCAGGATCTTGCCGCGGATCGGCAGGATGGCCTGGTACATCGGGTTGCGGCCGGACTTCGCGGAGCCACCGGCCGAGTCGCCCTCGACGATGAAGATCTCACACTTGGTCGGGTCGTTCGACTGGCAGTCGGACAGCTTGCCCGGCAGCGAGGCGCTCTCCAGCAGACCCTTGCGACGGGTGAGGTCACGGGCCTTGCGGGCCGCGACGCGCGCCGTGGCCGCCTGGATCGACTTGCGGATGATGTCCGCGGCCTCGACCGGGTTGCGGTCGAACCAGTCGTTGAGGTGCTCGTGGACGACCTTCTGCACGAAGGTCTTGGCCTCGGTGTTGCCCAGCTTGGTCTTCGTCTGGCCCTCGAACTGGGGCTCGCCCAGCTTGACCGAGATGATCGCCGTCAGACCCTCGCGGATGTCCTCGCCGGCGAGGTTGTCGTCCTTCTCGCGCAGCAGCTTCTTCTCGCGCGCGTAACGGTTCACCAGACCCGTCAGGGCCGCACGGAAGCCCTCCTCGTGCGTACCGCCCTCGTGCGTGTGGATCGTGTTCGCGAAGGAGTAGACCCCCTCCGTGTACTGCGAGTTCCACTGCATCGCGATCTCGACCGAGAGCATGCGCTCCTTGTCCTCGGCCTCGACGTCGATGACGGTCGGGTGGATCAGCTCGCCCTTGCGCGAGTTGAGGTACTTCACGAAGTCGACGATGCCGCCCTCGTAGTAGTACTTCACCGTGCGCGCCGTGGGCTCCGCCGTGTCCGCGTCCGGGTCGTCCGCGCCGACGGTCGCCTTCGCCGATTCGCGCTCGTCGGTCAGCGTCAGGGTGAGGCCCTTGTTGAGGAAGGCCATCTCCTGGAAGCGCCGCGACAGCGTCTCGAAGGAGTACTCGGTCGTCTCGAAGATGTCGCCGTCGGCCCAGAAGGTGACCGAGGTGCCCGTCTCGGCGGTCTCCTCGTTCTGCGCCAGCGGGGCCGTCGGCACGCCCAGCTTGTAGTCCTGGGTCCAGCGGTGGCCGTCCGTCTTGACCTCGACCGCGACCTTCGTCGACAGGGCGTTCACGACGGACACACCGACACCGTGCAGACCACCGGAGACGGCGTAGCCGCCACCGCCGAACTTGCCGCCCGCGTGCAGGACCGTCAGGACGACCTCGAGGGCGGGCTTGCCCTCGGACGCAACGATGCCGACCGGGATGCCGCGGCCGTTGTCCACCACGCGCACCCCGCCGTCGGCGAGGATCGTCACGTCGATGGTGTCCGCGTGCCCTGCCAGCGCCTCGTCGACCGAGTTGTCGACGACCTCGTAGACGAGGTGGTGCAGACCACGCTCACCTGTCGAGCCGATGTACATACCCGGCCGCTTGCGGACCGCGTCCAGGCCCTCGAGGACCTGGATCGCACTGGCGTCGTAATTCTTCTCGTTGGAGTCGCCGGAATCGGCCACGAAGCGCCCTCTCTGGCACAGCGCAGCCCGTACCCCGGACCAGCGAGTGCACCGGCGGGAGCGGCCGCGTCGATCTGCGTTGTCTGCGTGATCCCGCGAACGGGCGGGATTCTCGTTCAGTCTACCGGTACCACTGACATGAATGGGGGTTTGCCGGTACCTGAGTCCGCATGTGCCGCCCTGAACCTCCTCTCTCCGACTCCCCACATTCAGGAAGGGGCTCAAAGAGGCTCACACGGGCATCCAGCCCCTCGGGCTGTCAACCTCCGACTACCGTGAGGGACACCACCACGAACGGCCCCGCCGGCGGCACCACTCCAGCCCCGCCGGCGCTCGAGACGCGAGGTCAGGGGCGGAGCCCCGGGTCCCGGGGCAGCCGGGCTTCGGCTCCGCAGGGCCGCGGACTCATCCGTAGGTGTCGCCCGGGCCCTTGCTGCCCGGCGCACGCCACGGCCCGTAGCCCTTCGGCCGCCCGCCGGGCCCCTGCACCTTGATCAGCCGGACCGTGCCCTGCCCCAGATCCGCGTTCAGCCGCGCGACCAGCTGCGGCGCCAGCAGCTTCAGCTGCGCCGCCCACGCCGAGGAATCGCACCGCACGACCAGTTCACGGTCCTCGTACCGCTGCGGTTCACAGTGGGCCGCGATCTCCGGGCCGACGATCTCCGACCAGCGCTGCATCACGCCCGCCACCGCCATCGGCATCTCCCAGCCGCGTTCGGTGCGCAGCCGGTCCAGCGCCGCCATCAACGGCATCGGGTCCCGGCCGTCCGCACGGGCTCCCGAGCGCAGCCCGGGCTGCTGGTGGCGCTTCTTCCCGCCGGCCGCGTTGCCCCGGGCCCGCGCCTGCTCCCGCGCCGCCGCCAGGGCCTGGCGCGCGAGGTCCACCCCGGATGCCTCCGGGGTCCTGCGACCCTCCTGCGGGTCCTTGCCGTGCTCGTTCACAGCCGGGTCACCTCACCGCCGGACACCGCGAACCGCGTTCCCACCAGCACCCCCGGGACATCGTCGTCCACCGCCGCCGTCACCAGCACCTGCTCGCCCGGTGCCACCAGCTCGGCCAGCCGCTCCCGGCGCCGTGCGTCCAGTTCTGCGAAGACGTCGTCCAGGATCAGCACCGGCTCACTGCCCTCCGAGCGCAGCAGCTCGTACGAGGCCAGCCGCAGGGCCAGGGCGTACGACCAGGACTCGCCGTGGCTCGCGTACCCCTTCGCCGGCAGTTCGCCGAGCCGCAGCAGTACGTCGTCACGGTGCGGTCCCACCAGGGTGACACCGCGCTCGATCTCCTGCTTGCGCACTTCGGCCAGCGCGGCCAGGAGCACCTCGTAGAGGGCCTCGCGGGTACGCGCCGTACCGCTGTCCACCGGCTCGCCGGCCGAGGACCGGTACGCGAGCCCCAGCGGGCCGCCGCCGGGCGCGAGCTGCTCGTACGCCTTGTCCGCGAGCGGCAGCAGGGTCGCGATCAGATCCAGCCGTTGCGCGAGCAGCTCCGCGCCCGCGCGCGCGAGGTGCTGGTCCCACACGTCGAGGGTGGAGAGGTCCAGGGAGCGCCCGCCGTGCCGGCGGGCCATCGCCGTGGACTTCAGCAGGGTGTTGCGCTGCTTGAGCACCCGTTCGTAGTCGGAGCGGACCGCGGCCATCCGCGGCGAGCGCGCCGTGACCAGCTCGTCGAGGAACCGCCGCCGCTCGCCCGGGTCGCCCTTGACCAGCGCCAGGTCCTCGGGCGCGAACAGCACCGTCCGTATGATCCCCAGCACGTCCCGGGGCTTGACCTGCGAGGACCGGTTGATGCGGGCCCGGTTCGCCCGTCCGGGATTGAGCTCCAGCTCGACCAGCTGCCGGCGCTCGCCCTGGGTGACGGCCGCCCGGATGACCGCCCGGTCCGCGCCCATCCGCACGAGCGGGGCGTCCGAGGAGACCCGGTGGCTGCCGAGGGTCGCGAGGTAGCCGATCGCCTCGACCAGGTTGGTCTTGCCCTGGCCGTTGGGGCCCACGAAAGCGGTGACGCCCGGGTCGAGGGGAACCTCGGCCCGGGCGTACGAGCGGAAGTCGGCCAATGAGAGATGCGAAACGTGCATACGGCGCCGACCTCCCCCGGCTTCACTGCTCGCTGTGGTGCTGTGGTGCTGTGGTGCTGACCTGCTGTTCTACTGCGCTGCGGGAGCTAGGCCTTCTCGACCTCGTGGCCGCCGAACTGGTTGCGCAGCGCGGCGATCATCTTCATCTGCGGGGAGTCGTCCTGCCGCGAGGCGAACCGCGCGAACAGCGACGCGGTGATCGCGGGCAGCGGCACGGCGTTGTCGATCGCCGCCTCCACCGTCCAGCGTCCCTCGCCGGAGTCCTGCGCGAAGCCGCGCAGCTGCTCCAGGTGCTCGTCCTGGTCGAGGGCGTTCACGGCCAGGTCCAGCAGCCAGGAGCGGATGACCGTGCCCTCCTGCCAGGAGCGGAAGACCTCGCGGACGTCGGTGACCGAGTCCACCTTCTCCAGGAGCTCCCAGCCCTCGGCGTAGGCCTGCATCATGGCGTACTCGATGCCGTTGTGAACCATCTTCGCGAAGTGGCCGGCGCCGACCTTGCCCGCGTGCACGGAGCCGAACTCGCCCTCGGGCTTGAGGGCGTCGAAGACCGGCCGGACCCGAGCGACGTGGTCCTTCTCGCCGCCGTACATGAGGGCGTAGCCGTTCTCCAGGCCCCACACGCCGCCGGAGACACCGCAGTCGACGAATCCGATGCCCTTGGTCGCCAGCTCCGCCGCGTGCTTCTCGTCGTCGGTCCAGCGCGAGTTGCCGCCGTCGACGACGACGTCGCCGATCGAGAGCAGCTCGGCGAGCTCGTCGATGGTGGACTGGGTGGCCGCTCCGGCCGGGACCATCACCCACACGACGCGGGGGGCCGGCAGGCTGTCCACAAGCTCGCGCAGGCTGTGGACATCCGCGAGGTCCGGGTTGCGGTCGTATCCGATGACGGTGTGGCCTGCGCGGCGAATGCGCTCGCGCATGTTGCCGCCCATCTTGCCGAGACCGACGAGACCAAGCTCCATCAGGTGGTTCCTTAAGCGTTGTGGCCGTCTGTGCCGGGGTGCCCGAGGATCCCGGGGACACCCCGGCCCCGAGCCTACGCCGGGGTGCGCCGCCCGGCTTCACGGGGCGCGCGAGGCCGCGCAGAACTCCCGCAACGTGGTCAGGCCCGGTCTCGCGGGCGGCGAAACCGGGCCTGACCTGGGAAAAATCAACCGGAGAGGCGCACCGGCATGATCAGGTACTTGTACGCCTCGTCGGCTTCCGCGTCGATCGCCGGGCGGCCGCTGAGCAGCGCGGGCTTGGTCGACGTGGTGAAGCTGAGCTGGGCCACCGGGGAGGCGATCGCGCTCAGGCCGTCCAGCAGGAAGGTCGGGTTGAAGGCGATCGAGATGTCGTCGCCGTCCAGCTGGGCGTCGACCCTTTCCACAGCCTGTGCGTCGTCGGAGGAGCCGGCTTCCAGGATCAGCACGCCCTGCTCGAAGCTGAGGCGGACCGGGGTGTTGCGCTCGGCGACCAGGGCCACGCGCTTGACGGCCTCGACGAAGGGCGCGGTCTCGATCACGGCGATCGAGTTGAACTCCGTCGGGAACAGGGTCCGGTACTTGGGCAGGTCGCCCTCGAGCAGCCGGGTGGTGGTGCGGCGGCCGGCGCCCTCGAAACCGATCAGGCCCTCGCCCGCACCGGAGCCGGACAGCGCCAGGGTCACGGTGTCACCGCTGGTCAGCGAGTTGGCGATCTCCTGGAGCGTCTTGGCGGGCACCAGGGCCACGGCCGACGCGTCCGGGTTCTCCGGCTTCCACAGGAACTCGCGGACCGCGAAGCGGTAGCGGTCGGTGGAGGCCAGGGTGACGCGGTCGCCCTCGATCTCGATGCGGACACCGGTCAGCACCGGCAGCGTGTCGTCACGGCCGGCGGCGGTGGCCACCTGCTTGGCGGCGGAGGCGAAGACCTCGCCGGCCACGGTCCCGGTCGCGGTCGGCATCTGCGGCAGTGCCGGGTACTCCTCCACAGGCAGGGTGTGGAGTGTGAATCGCGAGGAGCCGCAGACCACGGTCGCCCGTACACCGTCTGTGGAAATCTCCACCGGGCGGTTGGGGAGGGCGCGGCAGATGTCCGCCAGCAGCCGGCCGGAGACCAGGACGGTGCCGTCCTCCTCGACGTCCGCCTCGACGGAGACGCGGGCCGAGACCTCGTAGTCGAAGCCGGAGAGGCTCAGCGTGCCTTCCTCGGCCTTGAGCAGCAGGCCCGCGAGAACGGGCACCGGCGGCCGGGCCGGGAGGCTGCGGGCGGCCCAAGCCACCGCCTCCGCCAGTACGTCGCGCTCCACCCGGATCTTCACCGGAACCGCCTCCTGCTGTTGCTCGCTCGTCTGCCGGCCTTCGTCGTCGGCTCGTCGATGCCTCGACCGATGCCGGGAACCAGTCTGACGTACGGCGCCGACAGTCGGTGCGGCCGGCGGTCAAGTCGGGAGCGAGGCGTCGGGGCGGGCGATCGACGAGTTGTGCACAGGACCCGCTTGAAAACCGAAACCGGCCTAACTCTCTATGGGGGTAGTAGTAGGGCCTGTGGAAACGGTGGATAAGCCCGTTTGCGCAGGTCAACCCCGGTTTTTTATCCACCGACCCTGTGGGCGACACCGGTGGACAACCCCGTGTCTCTGTGGAGAACGAAAAGTTCTGCACAGGCTGTCCCCAGGAGACCCCCACTAGTCCACAGGTGCGTCCCCAGCTTTCCCCCGGTACTCCACAGCCCAAACGTCTACATCCGTGTGACGGCTTTCACTCCGGGCGGTGAGAGGGGGTGGTGTGTTGCCGAACAGTGGACAAGGGTGTGGAGAAGGCATCGGATCCTGTGCACAGGACGTGGAAACCTGTGGGTCGACGGTGGACAACGCCGTGGACAGTGCTGTGGACGAAATATTTGTCCACAGCCTGTGGATAGCGGTTGTGCACAATTCCACAGGGGCTTGACCTGCCCTGATGGAGACTCACCCCGCATGCCTGTGGACAGATTGTGGGCGACGGAATCCGTCCCCAGGGTGTGGACGGAAGAAAGTCTCCCAATCTGTGGATGAGTTGCTCCCTCGGGGGCGTATTCGAACAGGTCAGGGGCGCGCGAACGAAGAAGGGCGCCCCCGTTGTGGACCGGGAGCGCCCTCTGCATGCGTGTGAAGGGGCCCTGAAGGGGCCTTGAAGCGGGGGTCGGGGCCGCGCTCAGGCGTTCTTGATGCGGTTCGTGAGCTCGGTGACCTGGTTGTAGATGGAGCGGCGCTCGGCCATCAGCGCGCGGATTTTGCGGTCCGCGTGCATCACGGTCGTGTGGTCGCGGCCGCCGAACTGCGCCCCGATCTTGGGCAGCGACAGGTCGGTGAGCTCCCGGCACAGGTACATGGCGATCTGCCGGGCGGTGACCAGGACCCGGCTGCGCGAGGAGCCGCACAGGTCGTCCACGGTCAGGCCGAAGTAGTCGGCGGTGGCCGCCATGATGTCGGAGGCGGTGATCTCCGGTGCGCTGTCCTCGCCGCCCGGGATCAGGTTCTTCAGGACGTCCTCGGCCAGGCCCAGGTCGACCGGCTGCCGGTTCAGGCTCGCGAAGGCCGTGACCCGGATCAGCGCCCCCTCCAGCTCGCGGATGTTGCGCGAGATGCGGGAGGCGATGAACTCCAGTACCTCCGGCGGGGCGTTGAGCTGCTCCTGGACGGCCTTCTTGCGCAGGATCGCGATACGGGTCTCCAGCTCGGGCGGCTGGACGTCGGTGATCAGGCCCCACTCGAAGCGGTTGCGGAGCCGGTCCTCCAGGGTGACCAGCTGCTTGGGCGGCCGGTCGGAGGAGAGCACGATCTGCTTGTTGGCGTTGTGCAGCGTGTTGAAGGTGTGGAAGAACTCCTCCTGCGTCGACTCCTTGCTCGCGAGGAACTGGATGTCGTCGACGAGCAGGATGTCCATCTCGCGGTAGCGCTTGCGGAACGCGTCGCCCTTGCCGTCGCGGATCGAGTTGATGAACTCGTTGGTGAACTCCTCGGAGCTCACGTACCGCACCCGGGTCCCGGGGTAGAGGCTCCGCGCGTAGTGCCCGATCGCGTGCAGCAGGTGCGTCTTGCCGAGGCCCGACTCCCCGTAGACGAAGAGGGGGTTGTAGGCCTTGGCGGGCGCCTCGGCGACGGCCACCGCGGCGGCGTGCGCGAAGCGGTTGGAGGCGCCGATGACGAAGGTGTCGAAGAGGTACTTCGGGTTCAGCCGCGCGGTCGGCTCCAGCGGGCCCGAGGTGGAGCCGCCGGAGGGGGACGGGGCCGACGAGGGCCGGCCGGGAGCCTGGCGCGGCGCGGGCTGCTCGTACTTCTGTTGCTCGTACTTCTGTTGCTCGTACTGATGGTTCTGGTGCTGCTGCTGGGAGTCGTACGGCGACTGCTCGTACTTCTGCTGCTCGTAGGAGCCCTGGTCGTAGCCGGAGGGCTCGGACTGCTGCATATAGCCCGGCTGCGGTGAGGCGTACGGGTCGCGCTCGGGGAAGCCGCCGAGGCGCGGCTGCTGCCAGCCGTAGTCGTCCTGCTGGCCGCCGCGGGGCCAGGCGCCGGGCTCGGGGCGCTGCTGCTGGTAGTCCGGGTAGGCGGGGCGGGCCGTGGGGAGCTGGTCGTCGCCGGGGCCGCCGCCGGGGCGCTGGCCGCCGTAGGGCTCGTACCCGCCCTGCTGCTGGGGCGGGGCGGGGGGCGCGGGCTCGCCGGCGGAGTCGTCCACGGTGATGGCGATCCGGATGGGGCGGCCGCACTCGCGGCTCAGCGCGTCACTGATCAGCGGGGCGAGGCGGCCCTCGAGGACGCGCTTGCCCCACTCATTGGGGACGGCGAGCAGTGCGGTGTCGGCGACGAGTGCCAGGGGCTGACACCGCTCGACCCACTGCTTGTCCTTCGGTTCGATCCCCGGCTGTCCCTCCCCGAGGAGCTTCTCGAGCACCCTTGGCCACACTGCGGCAAGATCGGCAGGTACGTCAGCCACAGAGCACGCTCTCTCACAGGGGTCCCACGAATGTGTGGTTCTTTGGGACGGTCGGGACAAAAAATCCGGGGTCAGTCAACGGTAGTCAGGCCAGCGGGTACGGTTCAAGTCGTTGTCCACAGCCTGTGCACAGTGTGCGGCCACGTCGGCTCGGTTTGACCGGACGGCGTAGCCGCGCGTACCGTAACGAGGTCGAGTTGTCGATGGCTGCTGCCGCCTGCCTATGGATGGGCGAAGGTCACTATTAGTGATCGTTTAGCGGTGCCACTCGGGCGAACACGCGAGTTTCCTCGTGGGCGCACGGTGACAGCCAGGCGATGTCCCGCCACAACGATTCATTCTCTGGAGCCCCCGAGTGAGCAAGCGCACCTTCCAGCCGAACAACCGCCGTCGTGCCAAGACCCACGGCTTCCGCCTGCGGATGCGTACCCGTGCCGGTCGCGCGATCCTCGCGAACCGTCGTGGCAAGGGCCGCGCCGAACTTTCCGCGTAACAACACGCAGGTCGTGACGTCGTGCTGTCTCCCGAAAACCGGCTGAGGCGGCGCGAGGACTTCGCGAGCGCGGTACGTCGAGGTCGTCGGGCTGGTCGCCCGCTCCTCGTCGTCCACCTACGTACAAGCGGTGCAACGGACCCGCACGAGCCGGGGGAGATCGATCCCTCGACGCGTGCGGGTTTCGTCGTCAGCAAGGCTGTCGGCAACGCCGTCATACGTAACCGGGTCAAGCGCCGTCTTCGCCATCTGGTCCGCGAGCGGCTCTCTCAGCTGCCCGCCGGTAGCCTGGTGGTGGTACGAGCGTTGCCCGGAGCGGGCGATGCCGGCCCCGACGCGCTGGCCCGGGACCTTGATGCCGCTCTGGTGCGGCTCCTGGGAGGCGTGGCTCGATGAAGTACCCGCTGCTCGCTTTGATCAAGCTGTACCAGTGGACGATCAGTCCGCTGCTCGGGCCGGTGTGCCGCTACTACCCGTCGTGTTCGCACTACGGGTACACGGCCATCGACCGGCATGGTGCGGTGAAGGGGACGGTCCTGACCGCTTGGCGGATCCTGCGGTGCAATCCGTGGTCCCCGGGTGGTGTGGACCATGTCCCACCCCGTAAACGCCCGCGTTGGCACGAGCAGCTGCGCAGTGCGTTGCGTAGATCTCGCAATGCTCAAGGAGCCTGATTAGTGGACACGATCGCCGGTCTGTTCAGCTTTATCACCACACCCGTTTCCTGGATCATCGTTCAGTTCCACTCGCTCTACGGGGCAGTCTTCGGGCCGGACAGCGGGTGGGCCTGGGGCCTGTCCATCGTGTCCCTGGTGGTCTTGATCCGTATCTGCCTGATCCCGCTCTTCGTGAAGCAGATCAAGGCGACGCGGGGTATGCAGGCGCTCCAGCCGAAGATGAAGGCGATCCAGGAGCGCTACAAGAACGACAAGCAGCGTCAGTCCGAAGAGATGATGAAGCTGTACAAGGAGACGGGTACCAACCCGCTCTCCTCGTGCCTTCCCATCCTGGCGCAGTCCCCGTTCTTCTTCGCTCTCTACAGCGTGCTCTCGAGCATCGCCAACGGTAAAGAGATCGGCTACATCGACGGCCCGCTGCTGGCCAGCGCCCGTCAGGCCCACATTTTCGGTGCTCCGCTCGCCGCCAAGTTCACGGACAGCGCCGAGAAGGCCGCGAGCCTCAACGCCTCGATCACCGATGTGCGCGTCGTCACCGCCATCATGATCATCATGATGTCGCTGTCGCAGTTCTACACCCAGCGTCAGCTGATGCAGAAGAACGTGGACCTCTCGGTCAAGACGCCGTTCATGCAGCAGCAGAAGATGCTGATGTACATCTTCCCCGTGATCTTCGCCGTCATGGGCATCAACTTCCCCGTCGGTGTTCTCGTCTACTGGCTGACCACGAACGTGTGGACCATGGGCCAGCAGATGTACGTGATCAACCAGAACCCGACGCCGGGCAGCAAGGCGCAGGACCAGTACCTCTCCCGCCTGCTGAAGCACATCGGCTCGCACGGTGACGTGAAGGGCCGGAGCAAGAAGAAGGTCGTCGCCGCGATCGTCGCCAAGGGCCCGGACCGCAACGACAACGAGCGCAAGTTCATCACCACCCTCACCAAGCAGGGCATGGCCGCCCAGCCCGACGGCAGTGTGATCAAGAGTTCCGAGGCCACGGCAGACTCGGATGCGGCGAGCGGCGGTGCCGCGAAGCGCCAGCAACCGAAGCGCCAGTCGAAGTCGCAGCGTCAGACGCCCAGCAAGCCCACTCCCAAGAAGTAAGAAGGAGTCCCTCCCGTGACGGAAGGCACCACCACCGCCGCCGCTGAGAGTGGCGACACCCTGACCCGCCTCGAGCAGGAGGGTGAGATCGCGGCCGATTACCTCGAGGGTCTGCTGGACATCGCCGACCTGGACGGCGACATCGACATGGACGTCGAGGCCGACCGGGCCGCGGTGTCGATCGTCAGTGAATCGACCGGCCGTGATCTGCAGAAGCTCGTGGGCCGCGACGGTGAGGTTCTGGAGGCTCTGCAGGAGCTGACCCGCCTCGCCGTGCACCGGGAGACCGGGGACCGCAGCCGGCTGATGCTGGACATCGACGGGTTCCGCGCGAAGAAGCGCGAGGAGCTGGCGGCGCTGGGCGCCCAGGCCGCGAAGGACGTGAAGGCGTCCGGCGAGCCGCTGGAGCTGGCCCCGATGACCCCGTTCGAGCGGAAGGTCGTCCACGACGCCGTGGCGGCCGCCGGTCTGCGCAGCGAGTCCGAGGGCGAGGAGCCGCAGCGCTTCGTCGTTGTGCTTCCGGCCTGATCGCCGGCGCAAGTTGTTCGGCCCCGTCTGTGTCGCAGGCGGGGCCGATGTTTGTCAGCCTGGCCTGACAAGTGAACGACGCTTCACCTTGAAGACGTGGTTCTTCAGAACCATGCGGTACGGAAGGACGGTCCCCGTGACGGAGGCAGCAGAGCTTCCCCCGGCGCCTGAAGAGGCGCGCGCGGTGTTCGGTGAGTTTTTCCCGGAAGCTGTGCGGTACGCGGAGCTGCTGGCGGACGCGGGAGTCAAGCGGGGCCTGATCGGGCCGCGTGAGGTGCCGCGCCTGTGGGAGCGGCACCTGTTGAACTGCGCTGTGCTGTCGGAGGTGGTGCCCCAGGGCGTCACCGTGTGCGATGTGGGCTCGGGTGCCGGGCTGCCCGGTATCCCGCTGGCTCTGGTGCGCCGGGATCTCAAGATCACGCTGCTGGAGCCGCTGCTGCGGAGGACGACCTTCCTCCAGGAGGTCGTGGAACTGCTGGGCCTGGACCACGTCACGGTGATGCGCGGTCGGGCCGAGGAGGTCCTGGGCAAGCTCCAGCCGGTGCACGTGGTGACGGCGCGGGCGGTGGCTCCGCTGGACCGGCTGGCCGGCTGGGGTGTGCCCCTGCTGCGTCCGTACGGCGAGATGCTGGCGCTGAAGGGTGACACCGCGGACGAGGAGCTGGTGTCGGCGAAGACGGCGCTGGCGAAGCTGGGTGTGGTGAAGACCTCGGTGCTCCAGGTCGGCGAGGGTCTGGTGGATCCGCTGTCGACGGTGGTGCGGGTCGAGGTGGGAGAGAGCCCCGGCGGGGTGAGGTTCGCGGCCAAGCGGGCTAAGGCTGCACGGGTGGGACGTACGCGTCGCCGCCGGTGATGGTCCGTTGATTCTGTGCTGACCGGGGGCCCAATGCGGAGATTTCATCCGCGTTGGGCCCTATAGGTATGGATTTCGGAGTGTCGTAGCGGCGTGAAGACTCCGTCCGGGCATCGTGTTTCACGTGAAACGTCGCTCTCTGCTGCACGGAATCATCAGCCGCGGTCGTGCGGCAGCGTCCCCGCGTTCCCGCAAGGACGGAAGGGGGACGGAGTTGTCCACATCGGTGGATTCATCCACAGGAGTACGGGCCCCGCTGGTTCGCGAGCCGGGTGGCATGGCAGGCTCTGTTCATCGCGAGCCTGATGTCGAGGAGAGTGACACCGTGCGGTCCGACGCCAACCTCGCGGGGCCGATGACCGATCCGGTCCCCGGTCCCCGCTCTGAATCGGCGGGTGAGGATGTTTCACGTGAAACATTGCCTCCGCCTCTTGTAGACAACGACACCCCCATCGGCCGAGCCGCCCAGCAGGCGGTCGAGGCGCTGGGGCGCGCCGGAGAGAGGCTGCCCCGGCCGAACCAGACGCGGGTCATCGTGGTGGCCAACCAGAAGGGCGGCGTGGGCAAGACCACGACGACCGTCAACCTGGCGGCTTCACTGGCCCTGCACGGTGCACGGGTCCTGGTGGTCGACCTCGACCCGCAGGGCAACGCCTCCACGGCGCTGGGTATCGACCACCATGCCGATGTGCCCTCGATCTACGACGTGCTCGTGGACAGCCGGCCTCTGCTGGAGGTCGTCCAGCCGGTGGTGGACGTGGAAGGGCTCTTCTGCGCCCCGGCCACGATCGATCTGGCGGGTGCGGAGATCGAGCTGGTGTCGCTCGTGGCGCGGGAGAGCCGCCTCCAGCGGGCGATCCAGGCGTACGACCAGCCTCTCGACTACATCCTGATCGACTGCCCGCCCTCGCTCGGCCTGCTGACGGTGAACGCGCTGGTGGCTGGCGCGGAGGTACTGATCCCGATCCAGTGCGAGTACTACGCGCTGGAGGGGCTGGGTCAGCTGCTCCGCAACGTCGATCTGGTGCGAGCCCACCTCAACCCGGCGCTCCACGTGTCGACCATCCTGCTGACGATGTACGACGGCAGGACCCGGCTGGCCTCGCAGGTGGCGGAGGAGGTGCGCAGCCACTTCGGCAAGGAGGTGCTGCGAACGAGCATCCCCCGATCGGTGCGAATTTCCGAAGCGCCGAGCTACGGGCAGACGGTGCTCACCTACGACCCGGGTTCCAGTGGTTCCCTCTCCTACCTGGAGGCAGCGCGAGAGATCGCGTATCGGGGGGTCGGAATGCAGTACGACGCTCGGCACGCCCATCTGGGCCCGGGCATGAACAGCACGCAGAGTGTGGCGGAGGGGATCCAGTGAGTGAGCGACGTAGAGGCCTGGGGCGGGGGCTCGGTGCGCTGATCCCGGCGGCTCCGCAGGAGAAGACGCCGCCGGTGATCAGCGCCGGCTCGACGTCCCCGTCGGCGGTGCCGACGCTGGCTTCGGAGCGGGGGGTCGCGGCGGCGAAGCTGGCCGCGCTCGTGCAGGCCGATGTTTCACGTGAAACATCGCTTCCCCTTGCCCCCGTGGTCGAGCCGGAGCCCGAGGCCGAGACCAATGTGGTGGCAGGGGCGACATTCGCCGAGCTCCCGATGGACGCGATCACGCCGAACCCGCGCCAGCCGCGCGATGTGTTCGACGAGGACGCGCTCGCCGAGCTGGTGACCTCCATCCAGGAGGTGGGTCTGCTTCAGCCGGTGGTCGTGCGGCAATCGGCCCCCGGCCGCTATGAGCTGATCATGGGTGAGCGGCGCTGGCGTGCCTGCCGCGAGGCCGGGCTGGAGGCCATTCCGGCGATCATCCGGGCGACGGACGACGAGAAGCTGCTGCTGGACGCGTTGCTGGAGAACCTGCACCGCGCTCAGCTGAACCCGCTGGAAGAAGCCGCGGCCTACGACCAGCTGCTCAAGGACTTCAACTGCACCCACGATCAGCTGGCCGACCGGATCGGGCGCTCGCGTCCCCAGGTGTCGAACACGCTGCGGCTGCTCAAGCTGTCCCCTTCGGTGCAGCGCCGGGTGGCCGCGGGTGTGCTGTCCGCCGGACACGCGCGTGCCCTGCTCTCGGTGGACGATTCCGAGGAGCAGGACAAGCTGGCCCACCGGATCGTGGCCGAGGGCCTGTCGGTGCGTGCGGTCGAGGAGATCGTGACGCTGATGGCCTCGGAGCCGTCGAGTGCGGTGAAGCCGAAGGGTCCGCGTGCGGGTGCCCGGGTGGCTCCGGCTCTCAACGAGCTGGCGACGCGGCTTTCGGACCGCTTCGAGACGCGGGTGAAGGTGGACCTGGGCCAGAAGAAGGGCAAGATCACCGTCGAGTTCGCCTCGATGGAGGATCTGGAGCGAATCCTGGGATCGCTGGCGCCGGGCGAGGGCCGGGTGCTGGAGCAGGGACTCACCGGGGAGTGAACCCCGGGCCGCCGAGGGGCGGATCGCGACGGTGCGAACCGACGCGGTCCGCCCCTTCGCTTTGCTGTCGAAGAACGATCGACCAGTGGATACGATGCGTTCATGGGTCGTCGGCTGGTACCGCTCACGCTGGACAACCTCCAGGACCTCCCACGTCGTTGCCGGTCCTGTGTCTTCTGGGAGCTGGATCCGGTCAGCGGTGAGGCCGCCGTGAAGGCGGGTACTGCGGCCCAGGAGAAGGAGGCGTGGATTTCCGCCGTCCTGCTGGAGTGGGGATCCTGCGGCCGAGTGGTCTACGTGGACGAGGTTCCGGTGGGCTTCGTCCTCTACGCGCCGGCCGCGTACGTGCCGCGGGCCACCGCCTTCCCCACCAGCCCGGTCTCGCCGGATGCCGTGCAGCTGATCACCGCCTGGATCATGCCGGGGTATCAGAGCCAGGGCCTCGGTCGGGTGATGGTTCAGACGGTGGCGAAAGACCTGCTGCGGCGGGGATTCCGCGCCATCGAGGCGTTCGGGGACGCGCATTGGGAGGGCCCGGCGTGCCTGTTGCCGGCTGACCACCTGCTCGCGGTGGGCTTCAAAACGGTCCGTCCCCACCCTGTGCATCCGCGGCTGCGGCTCGAGCTCCGGTCGACGCTGTCATGGAAGGAAGACGTGGAGCTGGCGCTGGACCGGCTGCTGGGCGCGGCCCGCAAGGAGCCGGCGCTGCGCCCGCTGTGAGCGTGGAACGCGGAACGGGGCCGCCCCCATGCAGGGGCGGCCCCGTTTCACGTGAAACATGGATCGACCGTCAGGCGGTCTTGACCTCGACGAACTCGGCGAGGTCGCGCAGGATGGCGGCCTTCGGCTTCGCACCGACGATGGTCTTGGCGACCTCGCCACCCTGGTAGACGTTCAGGGTCGGGATGGACATGACGCCGTACCTGGCGGCCGTGGCCGGGTTCTCGTCGATGTTGAGCTTGACGATCTCGATCTGGTCGCCGTATTCGGCGGCGATGGCCTCGAGGGACGGCGCGATCTGGCGGCACGGGCCGCACCACGCGGCCCAGAAGTCCACCAGCACGGGCTTCCCGCTGGCGAGAACCTCGGCGTCGAAGTCAGCGTCGGTCACGTTCTTGAGGGTGCCGGCCACAGCGGCCTCCTTCATCTTTTCTGCGGGGTGTGGGGTGGGGTGGTGCGGGGGCGGAGCGGTCAGACCGCTGCGTGGGCCTTCTCGGCGTCCGCGAGGGCGGCGAGGAAGCGCTCGGCATCGAGGGCGGCGGAGCAGCCGGTGCCCGCTGCCGTGATGGCCTGACGGTAGGTGTGGTCCACGACGTCGCCGGCGCCGAACACGCCGTTGACGCTGGTCCGGGTGGAGGGGGCGTCGACCTTGAGGTAGCCCTCCTGGTCGAGGTCCAGCTGGTCCTTGAACAGCTCGGTGCGCGGGTCGTGGCCGACGGCGATGAAGAGGCCGGTCACGGGCAGCTCGGAGGTCTCACCGGTCTTGGTGTTGCGCAGGGTGAGGCTCGAGAGCTTCTGCTCGCCGTGGATCTCGGAGACCTCGCTGTCCCAGGCGAACTTGATCTTGGGGTCGGCGAAGGCGCGGTCCTGCATGGCCTTCGAGGCGCGCAGGCTGTCGCGACGGTGGACGATCGTGACGGACTTGGCGAACCGGGAGAGGAAGGTGGCTTCCTCGATCGCGGTGTCACCGCCGCCGACGACAGCGATGTCGTGGTCCTTGAAGAAGAATCCGTCGCAGGTGGCGCACCAGGAGACACCGCGGCCGGAGAGCGCGTCCTCGTTCGGCAGACCGAGCTTGCGGTGCTGGGAACCGGTGGTCACGATGACGGCCTTGGCGCGGTGCACGGTGCCGGCGGTGTCGGTGACGGTCTTGATCTCACCGCTGAGGTCCACGGACACGATGTCGTCCGGAACCAGCTCCGCACCGAAGCGCTCGGCCTGACCCCGCATGTTGTCCATGAGGTCCGGGCCCATGATGCCGTCCTGGAAGCCCGGGAAGTTCTCCACCTCGGTGGTGTTCATCAGGGCGCCACCCGCGGTGACGGCGCCCTCGAAGACCAGCGGCTTGAGCGAAGCGCGTGCGGTGTACAGGGCGGCGGTGTAACCGGCCGGCCCGGAGCCGATGATGATCACGTTTCGAACGTCGCTCACGGGTTTCTTCCTCGTTTCTGCGGACTGCGTACTGCCTACCGGGGGCCGGTGCGGACTCTCACCCCACCCAACGGATCCTACGGCGCATGCATTCCCCACCGGCCCCAGCAAAGGCCCGAACGCCTCGGCTACCGGGGATAGGTGTGTGTCAGGAGGACCTTTCCGGGGGCTCCCGAAGCGGTCTGCTCGCACGCGGTGTCGACGAGGTAGGCGTCCACGCGCGCGGAGTCGGCGGGGTGGGGCAGGACGAGCAGATACACGGAGGTGCCCTGGTAGCTGCCGCGTTCGGCGGCGATCGGCGCGTCGGGGCGCCCGGTGGCCTCCTGGACGCAGCCGGGCACGGCACCCGTTGCCCGGTCGCCGGGAGCGACCCCGGGGGCGGGGGTGGTGTTCTCCAGCCCCAGCGTGTTGTTCCCCTCTTCGGGCAGGGTCTTGGTGCCCCGGTCGGCCGCGATGAGCTGCCGGACGCTGTTCTGGAGGCCTTGAGCGGTGTAGGAACTGCCGCCGGAAGCGGCGGACGGCTGCTCGGCGGAGTCCGATGCCTCACCGCGGGTGGCGGTGTCGTGAGCGGGCGTGCCGGCGAAGTCGCCGAACAGGAAGAGGCCCAGAGCGCAGGCGGCGGCGCCGGCCAGACCCGCGAAGACGGCGATCCTGCGGCGCGCGCGGCGCCGCCCGGGGCCGGTTGGGCCGGTCGGGTGACCACCGGGCGATGTTTCACGTGAAACATCGCGGTGCGGCGTGCGGGGCCGGCCGGCAGGGACGGCCTGGGCCTGAGGCTGCGTGGAGTCGAGGAGGGCCTCCGCGGCGAGGGCCGCGTCGATGCGACCCGCGATGTCGGCGGGCATCCGGGCCGGGCCCGGAAGGGTGCCGAGGAGGGACCGGATCTCCTCCAGGGAGGCGCGGACATCGGCGCACAGCACGCAGTCGTCGAGGTGCCGGCGGATCTCGGCGGTACGGGACGGGGAGAGCAGACCTTCGGTCAGGTCGGAGATCTCCGAGACGTCCGGGTGCCGGATCGTGCCGGTCATGCCGGTTGTGGGGCTCACGGTCGTCCACCTCCGCCCTTCACAGCGTCTGGGTCTGAATGCCGGGGTTCTGCCGCTGGTGGGACGGGCGCGCCCGGCGTCCGGTTCCTTCCCCGCTCGGAGGCGGTGTTATCCCCGGCATTCGAGCGCAGATGAGTGAGGAGCGGTACGAGTTTCGCCCGGCCACGGGCGCACCGGCTCTTCACGGTTCCGGTGGGGACGTCGAGGACGCGGGCCGCCTCGGCGACGGGGTATCCCTGCATGTCGACGAGGACCAGCGCGGCCCGCTGATCGGCCGGGAGGGTCCTCAGGGCGGCCAGGAGCTGGCGATGGAGGTCCTGGCGCTCCGCGGGGGCCTCCGCGGACTCGTGGGGCTCCAGGAGGCGCTCCAGGCGGTCCGTGTCGTCGAGGGGCGCGGTCCTGCGGGAGGCGGCCTTGCGGGCCCGGTCCAGACAGGCATTGACGGTGATCCGGTGCAGCCAGGTGGTGACGGCGGATTCCCCGCGGAAGGTGTGGGCGGCCCGGTAGGCGGAGACCAGGGCGTCCTGTACGGCGTCCGCGGCCTCCTCGCGATCCCCGAGGGTCCGCAGAGCCACGGCCCACAGCCGGTCGCGGTGCCGTCGCACGATCTCGCCGAAGGCATCGGGATCACCGGCCACGTGCAGCTCCAGGAGCTCCTGGTCACTGCACGTGCCGGGTGTCGCGTCGTTCAACGGTGGGCCCCTCCCGGTTGTGCGGTCAGCCCGAGAACTTCACGTCCGTGATG
Organism: Streptomyces sp. NPDC097617; assembly: GCF_044761485.1. NCBI lineage: Bacteria > Bacillati > Actinomycetota > Actinomycetes > Kitasatosporales > Streptomycetaceae > Streptomyces > Streptomyces sp. NPDC097617. The sequence continues at coordinate 42,952 of NZ_JBIWCL010000023.1, read as the reverse complement.
GCCTGCTTGTAGCCGGAATCGCTGAAGTCATCGAGCGGCGCGTGCGGCATGGCGGTGATCCACACGAGCACGTACCGCGTCTTGACCGGTTTGTCGGCAGTCAGCTGGAGACTGTTGTCCGAACTGGTCGTTCCGGCGATCTTCGCCATGGAGCCGACAGAACCCTTGGGGGACTTGGAGTCGGCGGCGTACAGGGTGAGGGTGGTGTGCGGCCCGCCGTACTTCAGCGCTATCGATGCTCCGCTGACCTCCTGCTCGGACCCGAGGTCGTAGACGATTCCGAGGCCGTCCTTGATCTTCACTTCGGGGCCGTCGAAGAAGCTCTTGGTACGCCAGTAGGTGGCGGCGTCCGCGTCGTATGTGTTCGAGACGTTCTCGGCGTTCTGCGGCTTGCCGTCCGGGGCGTATTCCTGGGCACCCGTGATCGTCAGAGGGGTCGGCTCCTTCTTCTCCCCGCTGTCGTCGGAGCCCGTCTGGTTGTTGTTGGTGCCGCTGTTGCCCTTCTGGGTCCCGCGGTCCAGGAGGGTGTCGGCCAGCTGCCAGCTACCCAGGCCGAGGGCAGCGATGAGCAGGGCGGCGACGCCCCACTTGAGGGCCCGGCCGGTACGGCTCTGCAGCGGGGGCGGAGGAGGCACGACGGGCCGGCTCTGAACGGTGTTCACGCCGGGAGGCGTGGGACGTCCGTAGCTGCCCTGCTGGTAGGTGGTGTGCTGGTACTCGGGCGGGGCGGTGAAGGCGGGCTCCGGCGGCCGGATGCGGGGCATCGAGGCCACGGCCTTGGCCAGCTCGTCCGGGGTGGTGCAGGCGGGCTCCTGACGGGAGGCGGTGGCCCCGTCGTTGGCGAGTGCGCGCATGGCGAGTTCGCCCAGACCGCGGTGGACACCGGCGCGTACCTGGTCGGGGGCGATCAGGCCCACGCCCTTGGGCAGGCCGGTGAGGCCGTACGCGTCGCTCTCGTACGGCCAGCGCTGCGTGAGGGCGGCATATAGGAGGGCGCCGATGGCCTCGGTGTCGGCGCGCTGCGGGGTCTCGCTGGTGATGCCGCGCAGGGCGGCGTTCACAGCGAGGCCGCGGATACGGTACTGGCCCGTGGAGGTGCGCAGTATCGCGCTGGGCGTCAGCCGCAGATGGGCGAGCCCTTCGCGGTGGGCGGCGGCCATGGCCTGGGAGACCTGGCTGACGAGCTGGTACGCCTCGTGGGCCTCCAGCGGACCCGCGGCGAGCAGCGCGGTGAGTTCGGTGGCGTCGGGCAGCCACTCGTGGACGACGTAGGCGACGTCGTTCTCCTCCACCGCGTCGAGGACCTGCACGAACCGTGGGTCGCCCAGGAGGGCGGAGGAACGTGCTGCGGCCAGGACGGAGCGTGCCCGCGCGTGGTCGGCGGGCATCAGGTGCACGCCCACGGCCCGGCGCAGCTTCTCGTCCATCGCGCGCCAACTGCTGAATCCGTCCACACGGGTGACGCACTCTTCCAGCCGGTAGCGTCTGGCGAGCTTGTGTCCGCTGTGGAGTTCGGGTGCGGCCGCAGGGGCCGGGTTGGTGCGTTCGCCGTCCTTGTCGGGCATGGGTCCGTCCGCGGCTCGTCCGTTCTGGGTGTCCACCCCGTCGGACGTGGCCTGTGCCGCCTGAGCGGTCAGCGGCTCATCGCCGCTGTTGTCGGCCACGTCGACGGCAGCCGTGCTACGTTCCGCCACCGTCGTTCCTGCCTCCCCATCCGTTGCGTGCTGAAAGCCAGTCTGCGAAGCCATGCCAATTGTGCCCACAGTCCGACGCTAAGCACGACACACGAAAGGGGGCGACGGTTGTGCGCATCAGCGCCCCAAACGTCCGCGGACCATCCCGACCATTGCGTTGAGCTCTTCGATCCGCATCCGCTTGGCGGCGATGAGGAACACCGCTGCCAGGGCGATCCCGCCGGCGACGAGGGAGGCGGCGGAGCCGGTGACTCCGCTGCCCAGCCACTGGGTGACCCCGTAGGCGGCCGCTCCGGCCACGGCGGCGGCCGGGACGCAGGCGCCGATGAGGCGGGTGTAGGTGCGCATCACGTGCGCGCCGTCGAGGTCGCCGCCGAGCCGGGTGCGCAGGCGGCGCCAGGCGACGCCGACGCCGACGGCGTAGCCGAGTCCGTAGGCGGCGGCCATGCCGACCACCGCCCACCGGGCCGGGAGCACGAAGAACGAGAGCGCGGAGACCGCCGCGTTGACCGCGGCGACGATGACGGTGTTGTAGAACGGCGTGCGGGTGTCCTCGTAGGCGTAGAAGCCGCGCAGGACGACGTACTGGATCGAGTACGGGATCAGGCCGAGTCCGAAGGCCATCAGGATGTAGCCGATGTTCTGCGCGCCCGAACCCGAGCCGGCGTACAGCAGTGTGGCCATCGGGACACCGAGGGCGAGGAAGGCGAAGGAGCAGGGCACGATCGCGACGGCCGAGGTGCGCAGACCGTAGGAGATGTCGTCGCGGACCGCGGCGGCGTCGCCGTCGTGCGCGGAGCGGGAGATGCGGGGCAGGACGGCCGTCATGACGGAGACGGTGATGATCGCCTGCGGCATCTGCCACAGCAGCAGCGCGTAGTTGTAGGCGGTGATACCGGTACCGGGGTGGCCCTGCTTCTCGGCGACGGAACCGGCCCAGGTGGCGAGCTGGGTGACGACGACCAGGCCGACCTGGTTGGCGAGGACGAAGAAGAAGGTCCACTTGGCCAGGCCCGCGGCCTTGCCGAGGCCGTGGCCCCGCCAGTCGAAGCGCAGGCGCGGCTTGAAGCCCGCGTCACGCAGGTACGGCAGCATCGCCAGGGCCTGGACGGTGAGGCCGAGCAGGGTGCCCAGGCCCAACAGGCGCACGCCTTCGGGGGTGACCGTGGTGGCGTTCACTGCGGAGGTGGTGAAGCCCCCGAAGGCCCAGATGAAGGCGCCGAAGGTGGCGATGACGACGATGTTGTTGAGGACCGGGGTCCACATCATCGCGCCGAAGCGGCCGCGGGCGTTGAGGATCTGACCCAGGACCACGTGGACGCCCATGAAGAACATGGTGGGCAGGCAGTAGCGGGCGAAGGCGACCGCGACTTCCATCTGCTGGGGGTCGGAGGCGATCTTCGGCGACATCATCGTGATGAACACCGGCGCGGCCAGGACACAGATGGTCGTGATGCCCGCCAACAGCACCACGACGAGCGTCAGCAGCCGGTTGGCGTACGCCTGCCCCCCGTCGCTGTCGTTCTTCATGGCCCGGACCAGCTGCGGGATGAAGACGGCGTTCAGAGCGCCGCCGCCGACCAGCACGTAGATCATCGTGGGCAGGGTGTTGGCGATCTGGTACGTGTCGTTGAAGGTGCCGACGCCGATGGCACCGGCGATCACCAGGGTCCGCAGGAAGCCGGTGATGCGGGAGACGATCGTGCCCGCGGCCATCAGGGCACTGGACTTCAGGAGGCTGGAGGCGCGTCCGGCCGGCTTGCTCGGGGCCGGAGCGGCCACGGGAGCGTCCTCGGCGGGGGTGCGGGGCGCCGCTTCCTGGTCCCGGTACAGGTGCGCGAACGCGTCCGGCTCCGGCTGCTCGTCCGCGGCGTTGGTGACGAGTGCGTCCACGCCGACGAACTGCGTCGTGGTGGCGTGGTCGCCGTACGGCAGGTGGCGCGAGGGGCCGTCCGGCTCGGGCGGCGGGGTCTGGGCCCAGACCCGCGGGTCCGGAGCGTAGGAGGGCGCGGTCGGAGCCGCGTAGAGCGGTCCGGGCTCCTGGTAGGTGCCGGGCGGTGGCGGCGGGTGGGCGGACCGGTCGTAGAGCACCTCGGCGACGGGGTCCTGGGCCGACAGGTCCTGGGACCGGTAGGGATCGTAGGCGTAGGCGTCCTGGATATACGGGTCACGGTCCGGCGCGGGCGCGGGCACGGGAACCTGCCCGGGCACCGGGGTGCCCGGGGCAGTGCCCTGGGAGGGCGCAGGCCCACCAGTGCCCTGCCCGCGGTCACCGTCGTACGGCGCGTTCATCGAAACCCCACCTCATCGTCCCCAGGCCGACCGGCCACGGCGTCAATCAACGGTCCACTGTCTCACTCGTGCCGGACCCGTCCGCGCTTTGCGGTTCGGTGTCCGGGGACTCGTCACTCGGCTGCGTGCTCTCCTCGGCGGCGGCGCGTGCCGCCACGCGCTTGCGGCTGGCGTACATCTTGACGCCTGCCAGGACCAGGAGGAGCACACCACCGGCGATCACGAGCATGACGGTGGGCGTGATCTCGGTGGCCTCGACGGTGAACGTCCGTGCCTTGCCGTAGGCAACGCCGTCCTTGGTGAACAGCTGCGCGGTGACCTCGACGGGACCGCTCGCCGTGGCGTTGGCGGGGAACTTGACCGTCTGGGTGTGGTCGCCCTGCACGGTGACCTGTTGCTCGGCCTCGGCCTTGCCGCCGAACATCAGACGGCTCGGGTTGGCGGACTTCACGCGCAGGACGAGGTCGTGGACGTCCTGCACCAGGCTGTTCTGGACGCTGACCGGGATGGTGGCGCTGTGTCCGGACAGGGTGGCGTCGGACTTGGGGATGACCTTGACCTTCTCGGTGAGACCGATCAGGTACTCCTGTACGTGCTCCCGGTAGAGGCTGGCCTCGTCCGGACGCCCGCGCCAGGACGTGGACATCTCCCGGTTGGTCGTGTTGCCGAAGGGGATCTCCACACGGTCGGGCGCGGCGAGGATCACCTTGAAGCGGTCGAGGGCGTTCTGCGTGGTGCGGATCTTCTCGAAGGCCGACACCGGCAGCTCCTGCTTGCGCAGGGCCTCGGGGTACTGGCCGGCGCCCGGCACCTGGGTGGTGGCTCCCGGATCGGGCTTGGCGGCGGCCGCGGCCTCAAGGTCCACGGGCTGCGTCCAGCGGCCCGCCTGGAGGCCCCGTACGGCGGCGGCCATCGTCTGCACCTGGCTGACGTTGGGCATCCGCTGCGGGGCGACGACGAAGCTGCGCTGCTCCTCGGTCTTCTGGAGGTTCAGGGCGAGGCTGTGGGCCAGGAACCGCTGCACGGCGAGCGTGGAGGTCCCGGCGTGCAGCATCTCGCCCTGGAAGGCGGTGGACAGGTCCGCGTCCGCCACGACGGCGGTGGTGCCCGCCCCGATGGGCCGTGCGGCCGAGGGCGTGTAGCCGAGGGCTCCGCTCTCCACGAGGCTGTCACTGCGGGTGAGGACGTTGTGGGCGCCCGCCGAGGTGGCCACATTGACGATCGAGGGGTCGATGGCGCCGTCCACGGGCCAGGAGAAGTCGGTGGAAGCGGGGACGTGCAGGACCGTCTCGACGGCCTGCTTCGCCTTGTCGGTGGCGGGGCGCAGCTGGCCCAGGGTGCCCGAGACGTCCTTGCCGCGGTGGGCGAGGGAGGCGAGGTCCGGGTCGGCGAACGGGAGGGCGACGACCTTCTTGCCCTGGACGGCGGCCTCGAGCGAGCTCAGCCACTGCTCGGCGACGGCCTTGTTCTTGCCCTGGACGGGCTTGCCGCCGGGAGTGCGGACCCGGTAGCCCTTGGTCATCGCGTCGACCGAATAGAGCAGGTCGGGGTCGATGACCCAGGTGATCGGCAGATCCTTGCCGAGGGTGACCATCCGCTCCAGGCGCCCGCCCGGAGCGAGCTCCTGGGCGAGGGAGTCGTCGAGGAAGACGGGGGTCTGGAGCTCGTCGGAGCCCGTCTCCGCCGTCACGCGGGTGGTGGAGATCAGCGGCCAGGCGTAGGTGAGCTGGGAGCGCTTGGCGGCGGCCTCGGGCTGCCAGGGCAGGAAGGTCCGCTTGATGCCCAGAACCTGCTCGGACGGCCGGCTGTCGGTGACTCCCGACAGGGAGACCCCGAGCGGGTAGACCCCGTCCTTGTCCAGCTCCAGCTTGTTCACCGGGATCGTGAGCGTGAAGGGCTGGCTGATCTTGGAGGGCAGGGAGTCGATCTTCACCGCGTAGGCCGGGTCGATCTCGCCCGGATCGGCGCCGGCCCGGAAGCCGGTGCGCTCGGCCGCCTCATCGATGGACGAGCGGTCCGCGAGTGCGGGCCCGACCCGCAGGCCGACGTGGGCGTCGGTGATCTTCTCGGAGCCCGTGTTGAGCACGGTGCCCTCGATGGTGAGGGTGTCGCCCTTGACCGGCGCCGAGGGGGCCATGGACGTCAGCTGGACATCCACGGACGAGGCCTGTGCGGCCTCCGCCCGGGGCGCGGGCGAGTAGATCAGCGCGGCCAGCACGGGCGTCCCGGCGAGCAGGACGATCGCGCGCCGCAGCCACCGGCGCCGGGCAGGAGCGGGGGACGCCCCCTGGATGTCTGCCGCCTCGGCCACGCGCTAGCCCGTCCCTCGAAGTGTCAGTGGTCGTTTTTTGTGCGTCCACGCATGGTAACGAGGCCCGCTGTGTGCGAGTGCCGCGCCTTGCTCCACATGATCAGCTCAGGGCCGGGGTTGCCGTCTACCGGGGTGCCCGCAAAAGGGGCGGCTCCCGGTGGGCCGGGCACGTACCCTTTTCTGTTGTGCCGAACGCCAACGAAGACAACCCCAGTGCCCTGAGTCAGGTGCAGCTCCGCGCGGTCAGTGAACTGCTGCGGATCGCTCCTGTCGCCGACGAGCTCGGCCGCCGATTCCAGGAGGCGGGCTTCCGCCTCGGCCTGGTCGGTGGGTCCGTCCGCGACGCGCTGCTGGGGCGTCTCGGCAACGATCTCGACTTCACCACCGATGCCCGCCCCGAGGACGTTCTGAAGATCGTCCGGCCGTGGGCGGACTCGGTGTGGGACGTCGGCATCGCCTTCGGCACCGTCGGGGCGCAGAAGAGCGCCCGCGTCGGGGACACCGTACGGAACTTCCAGATCGAGGTGACGACCTACCGGTCGGAGGCCTACGACCGTACGTCGCGCAAGCCCGAGGTCTCCTACGGGGACTCGATCGACGAGGACCTGGTCCGCCGTGACTTCACGGTCAACGCCATGGCCCTGGCCCTGCCCGAGCAGGAGTTCATCGACCCGCACGGCGGCCTGGAGGACCTGGCCGCCGGTGTGCTGCGCACTCCCGGCACCCCGGAGGACTCCTTCTCGGACGATCCGCTGCGGATGCTGCGCGCGGCGCGGTTCGCCGCGCAGCTGGACTTCGAGGTCGCCCCGGAGGTCGTGGCGGCCATGAAGGCGATGTCCGAGCGGATCGAGATCGTTTCGGCGGAGCGGGTCCAGGGCGAGCTGAACAAGCTGATCCTGTCCGCCCACCCGCGCAAGGGCCTGGGACTGCTGGTGGACACGGGGCTGGCCGACCGGGTGCTGCCCGAGCTGCCCGCGCTGCGGCTGGAGAGTGACGAACACCACCGGCACAAGGACGTCTACGACCACTCGCTGATCGTCCTGGAGCAGGCGATCGCGCTGGAGGAGGAGGGCCCGGACCTGGTCCTGCGGCTCTCGGCCCTGCTGCACGACATCGGCAAGCCCCGCACCCGCCGCTTCGAGAGCGACGGCCGGGTCTCCTTCCACCACCACGAGGTGGTGGGCGCGAAGATGACCAAGAAGCGGCTCACCGCTCTGAAGTACTCCAACGACATGATCAAGGACGTGTCCCGGCTGGTGGAGCTGCACCTGCGCTTCCACGGCTACGGCGACGGGGAGTGGACGGACTCCGCGGTGCGGCGCTACGTCCGTGACGCGGGCCCCCTGCTGGAGCGTCTGCACAAGCTGACCCGGTCCGACTGCACCACCCGCAACAAGCGCAAGGCCAATGCCCTGTCCCGGACCTACGACGGGCTGGAGGAGCGCATCGCGCAGCTGCAGGAGCGGGAGGAGCTGGACGCGATCCGGCCCGATCTGGACGGCAACGAGATCATGCAGGTGCTCGACGTGCGTCCGGGCCCGGTGATCGGCAAGGCCTACGCCTTCCTGCTGGAGCTGCGGCTGGAGAACGGCCCGATGGGGCGCGACGCGGCTGTCGTGGCGCTGAAGGAGTGGTGGGCCGCACAGGCCTGAGGGACGGACACCGGGGGCGATGTTTCACGTGAAACATCGCCCCCCGGATCGTCAGCGGCGATGTTTCACGTGAAACGTCGCTCCTGCCGGGCCAGCAGCACCGCGGTCGCGGCGTAGAGCACGGACACGATCACGATCAGGATCACGGAGCGTCCGTCGGTGGGGAGCATCAGGGATGCCGCCGCCGCCGCGCCGACGAATGCGACGTTGAACAGCACGTCGTAGACGGAGAAGACGCGGCCGCGGTAGTCGTCGTCCACCTTCGACTGCACCTCGGTATCGGTGGCGATCTTGGCGCCCTGGGTGGCGAGCCCGAGGACGAAGGCGGCGACGAGCATCGGTCCCGGGGTGAAGAACAGGCCGAGGGCCGGCACCAGGACCGCGGCGCCCCCGGAGCACACGGTGATCCAGCCGAGGGGGCCCAGCCGGCCCACCATCCAGGGGGTCACCACGGCGGCGGCGAAGAATCCGGCCCCGGAGGCGCCGACGGCGACTCCCAGCAGGGCCAGCCCGTCGGACTCGTTGTCCGACCAGGAGTAGCGGCAGAGCATCAGCAGCATGACGAACAGGGCCCCGTAGCAGAACCGCATCATGGTCATCGCGGCGAGAGCCCGGGCCGCCTCGCGCCGGGCGGCGAGGTGCCGCAGGCCTTCGGTCATGCCCCGCACGGTGAGGGCGACCCCTTCGGTGACCGAGGGGTGGGCCCGGCCGGCGGGGTGGTCCGGCCCCAGGAGGCCGATGGCCAGTTGCAGGGAGACGAGGGCCGCGACGAGGTAGAGCCCGGCTCCGAGCAGGACCACGAGGGCATTGGAGTCGGAGGCCAGCAGCCGGACGAGGAAGGCCAGCCCGCCGCCGGCCACCGCCGCGAGGGTTCCGGCGGTGGGGGAGAGCGCGTTCGCGGTGACCAGCTGATCGGGGCCGACGACATGGGGCAGCGACGCGGCGAGCCCGGACAGCACGAAGCGGTTGACGGCGGTCACGGACAGCGCGGAGGCGTAGAACAGCCAGTCGGGCACCTGCGCGACGATGAGCATCCCGGTGACGCAGGCGAGGAAGGCCCGCAGCAGATTGCCGTAGAGGAAGACCTGACGGCGCCGCCAGCGGTCGAGCAGCACCCCGGCGAAGGGTCCGATCGCCGAATAGGGCAGCAGCAGTACCGCCATGGCGGAGGCGATGGCCGCCGGCGAGGTCTGCTTCTCCGGGGAGAAGACGACGTAGGTGGCGAGCGCGACCTGGTAGACGCCGTCCGCGGCCTGGGAGAACAGCCGTACGGCGAGCAGGTTGCGGAAATCCCGCAGGCGCAGGAGTACGCGCAGATCACGTACGACAGGCATGAGGGCAAGGGTCACATACGCGGAGGGTCCCCGGGCGCATTGCCCGGGGACCCTCCGCGGAAGAACAGCCGAAGTCCAGGTGTCGGTACGACCCTTGGGTTCGGTTAGCGCTCGACCTCGCCCTTGATGAACTTCTCGACGTTGACCAGGGCCTCGTCGTCGAAGTACTGCACCGGCGGGGACTTCATGAAGTAGCTGGACGCCGACAGGATCGGGCCACCGATACCGCGGTCCTTCGCGATCTTCGCGGCGCGCAGGGCATCGATGATGACACCGGCCGAGTTCGGGGAGTCCCACACCTCGAGCTTGTACTCGAGGTTCAGCGGGACGTCACCGAAGGCGCGACCCTCGAGGCGGACGTAGGCCCACTTGCGGTCGTCGAGCCACGCGACGTAGTCGGACGGGCCGATGTGGACGTTCTTCTCGCCGAGCTCACGGTCGGGGATCTGCGAGGTGACGGCCTGCGTCTTGGAGATCTTCTTCGATTCCAGGCGGTCGCGCTCCAGCATGTTCTTGAAGTCCATGTTGCCGCCGACGTTGAGCTGCATGGTGCGCTCAAGACGGACACCGCGGTCCTCGAACAGCTTCGCCATCACGCGGTGCGTGATGGTGGCGCCGACCTGCGACTTGATGTCGTCGCCGACGATCGGGACACCGGCCTCGGTGAACTTGTCGGCCCACTCCTTGGTGCCGGCGATGAAGACCGGGAGGGCGTTGACGAAGGCGACCTTGGCGTCGATGGCGCACTGGGCGTAGAACTTCGCCGCGGCCTCGGAGCCGACCGGCAGGTAGCAGATCAGGACGTCGACCTTGCGGTCCTTGAGGATCTGGACCACGTCGACCGGAGTCTCGGCGGACTCCTCGATCGTCATGCGGTAGTACTTGCCCAGACCGTCGTAGGTGTGGCCGCGCTGAACGGTCACACCGGCGCTCGGGACGTCGCAGATCTTGATGGTGTTGTTCTCGCTGGCGCCGATGGCGTCCGAAAGGTCGAGGCCGACCTTCTTCGCGTCGACGTCGAACGCGGCGACGAACTCGATGTCACGCACGTGGTAGTCGCCGAACTGGACGTGCATCAGACCGGGGACCTTGGCCGCCGGGTCGGCGTCCTTGTAGTACTCGACGCCCTGCACCAGCGAGGCGGCGCAGTTGCCTACGCCGACGATGGCTACGCGAACCGAACCCATTCCGGTTGCTCCCTGTTTGTTCTCGGACGAGGTCTGCGAGGTGCAGGCCTCATTTTTCAGTTTCGTCGGACGGACCGGTTCGTCTCCGATCCCGTCCCGCCCGCTCACTCTCGATGAGCTCGTTCAGCCAGCGCACTTCGCGCTCCACGGACTCCATGCCGTGGCGCTGCAGCTCAAGCGTGTAGTCGTCGAGGCGCTCCCGCGTCCGGGCGATCGAGGCGCGCATCTTCTCCAGACGCTCCTCCAGCCGGCTGCGGCGGCCCTCCAGGACCCGCATCCGCACGTCTCGTTCGGTCTGGCCGAAGAAGGCGAAGCGGGCGGCGAAGGACTCGTCCTCCCAGGTGTCGGGGCCGGTGTGGGAGAGGAGCTCTTCGAAGTGCTCCTTACCCGCGGCCGTCAACCGGTAGACGATCTTGGCGCGGCGCCCTGCGAGTGAAGCGGCGAGAGCGTCCTCCGGGGCATTGCCCGGTTCTTCGATCAACCAGCCGTTGGCGACCAGCGTCTTGAGGCAGGGGTAGAGCGTCCCGTAGCTGAAGGCTCTGAACACCCCCAGCGAGGTGTTGAGCCGCTTGCGCAGCTCGTAGCCGTGCATGGGGGATTCGCGAAGCAGGCCGAGGACGGCGAACTCGAGGATGCCTGAGCGTCTGCTCATCCGCCTTCCTCCCCTCCGCCTCTGAGTCTTTATACCGAGCTGATGTATCGACTCGATACATCCAGACGATAGAACGGAGCGCCCTGATCGACAAGGGGAGACGTGGTGACCGGTGTCACATCACCAATTCGCACCAGGCAGGTTGCCTGATTTGGGGTGAACTTCGGCACTGGGCGCGTTTTGCGCGTGCGTAGTCTGTGGGCGATGACACCGGGGGGAACCGGAATTAATCTCTGCCGCTTCCAGGCCACTCGCCTGCCCGAGGAGTAGTCGTTCGATGAGCGAGCACCGCCGCAAACCGCCGCAGCCCCAGGGTGGTGGACACGCCTCAGCCCGGCGTGCCACCCCACCGCGCCCCGGAAGGGGCCCGGCCGGACGTGACGTCCCCACGGCGTCACACAGCGGCCCGTACACGCCGCAGCCCGGCCAGGGCAGCCGCGCCGATCCCCGCCGGGCTGCCCAGAGAGGCGCCGCCGGCCGCGGCAGAGGGACCGCCGCGCGCGGTTCCGGACGCCGGGACAAGCGGCTCATCAACTACCCGCGGTCCGACCGGGACGGCTGGAAGCGCTTCGTGCCGTCCTGGAAGTTCGTCTCCGGCACCGCCCTGGGCTTCTTCGCGGTGATCATCGCGGGTACCGGCATCGGCATCGCCATGGTGGGTACGCCGGACCCGAACAAGGCCGCCGAGGCGCAGAACAACGTCTTCTACTGGGCCGACGGCAGTCAGATGGTCGCGACGGGCGGTTCGATGAACCGGCAGATCGTGCCCATCTCCAGCATCCCCCGGGCGATGCGGGACGCCGTGATCGCGGCGGAGAACGAGTCCTTCGAGACCGACAAGGGCGTGGACCCGATGGGTATCGCCCGCGCCGTGTGGAACATGGGCACGGGCGGCTCCACCCAGGGCGGCTCGACCATCACCCAGCAGTACGTGAAGAACACCTACCTGGACTCCGACCAGACGATCAAGCGCAAGGCCACCGAGCTCTTCATCGCGATAAGGCTGGGTGTGTCCGAGCGCAAGGACACGGTCCTCGCGGGCTACCTGAACACCGCCTACTACGGCCGGGACGCCTACGGGATCCAGGCGGCCGCCCGCGCCTACTTCGGCAAGGACAGCCAGGACCTCAACCCTGCCGAGTGCGCCTTCCTGGCCGCGGTGCTGAAGGGCCCGAACCTCTACAACCCCGACGGCGGCATCGGCGCCTCCGCCACCCCCGAGCTCAACGAGAAGCGGGCGCGGGAACGCTGGTCCTGGGTGCTGGACCGGCAGGTCGAGGTCGGCCGGATGGACAAGGCCGAGCGGGCGAAGTACACGGACGCGGACTTCCCCCCGCGCGCCGAGTCGGAGTCGGCCCGCGGCATGACGGGCCAGATCGGCTACCTGGTCGACACAGCCAAGGCGTACGTGATGAAGACCAAGGGCATCACCCCGGAGCAGATGGCCCTGGGCGGCTACCGGATCAGGACCACCTTCCAGAAGCCCCGGGTGGACGCCCTGGTCAAGGCGGTCGAGGACACCCGCAACGGGTTCATCAACGAGAAGGAACGCCCCGACACCGACACCTTCGTGCAGTTCGGCGGGGCCTCTGTGGACGTGAAGACCGGAGCCATCGTCGCGCTGTACGGCGGCCCGGGCTGGGACCACAAGTACTTCAGCAACAACGCCAACACCAGCGGTGTCCCGGTCGGCTCGACCTGGAAGCCGTACGTGCTGGCGGCGGCCATGGAGTACGGCACCCAGAACTCCAAGGGCAAGGGCATCTCGGTCGACAGCAAGTACCAGGCCAACGACCTCACGGTGATCAACAACCGTGAGGGCAGGCCCCTGCGCGACGCCTCGGGCAGGCCCTTCAAGCAGAAGAACGAGAGCCCCACGGCCTTCGGGTACGTGACCCTCAACGAGGCGATGGAGAAGTCCATCAACGTCCCGTTCGCCCAGCTCGTCTTCGATGTCGGTCACGACAAGGTCAGGGCTCTGGCCAAGTCCACGGGCATCCTGGAGGAGTCGATGAACCCCAACGCCGACGCCTCCTGGGCTCTCGGCACCTCGACCCCCAGCGCCATCCGGATGGCCGACTCGTACGCGACCTTCGCCGCCTCCGGCACGCACCACGAGCCGTTCTCCGTGACCGAGGTCTGGAAGGACGGCGACAAGCTGTCCGGCTTCGAGAAGGGCAAGGACCAGCGGGCGATGGACAGCGCCATCGCGGACAACGTCACCGAGGTCCTGCAGAACGTGGTCCAGAACGGAACCGCGACCAAGGTCAAGAAGCTGGGCCGGCCGGCCGCCGGCAAGACCGGCACCACGGACCAGAACAAGTCGGCGTGGTTCGTCGGCTACACCCCGGAGCTGTCCACCTCGATCGTCCTCTTCCGCACCGACCCCAACTCGGCGGACAAGAAGCTGATCTCCATGAACGGTGTGGGTGACATCCCCTCCATCCACGGTGGTGACATCCCGGCCGTGATCTGGACCGAGTACATGCGCGAGGCGCTCAAGGACGTCCCGGTCACGAAGTTCCCGGAGGCCGAGGACCTCGGCGTCACCGCCGACTCCGCCGGTGCCCCCTCCCCCACGCCGTCGCCCGTCGTCCCGCCGTCGCCGTCCCCGTCGACGATCCCGCCGAGCACCCCGCCGCCGTCCCCCTCCCCGTCCAAGGGCGGGAAGCCGTCCTGCCGGCCGTGGGAGCTGTACTGCGACCCGGAGACGGTGCGCGGTGCCACCAACGGAGGCGCGAACACCGGCACCAGCTCCGGGGCCAACGCCGGGACCAATGCCGGAAACAGCAGCGGGTCCAGCGGATCACCGTCCCCGACGCAGTCCGGCAGACCGGGCCGCCCGGGCGGCATCACCGGCGGGATCAACGACTCCGACGACGGGTGACCCGCACCACCGCTCCGTGAGCCGAGGAAGGCCGTCGCACCCAGCGTGCGACGGCCTTCCCCCGTGTCCGGCCCCGTACGGCAGGATGTGCCCCATGACCAAGGTGCACGAGGACCGCCCCGTACTGCCCACGCAGCAGGACGAGGTCGCCGCAGCCGGCAGTGAGCTCATCGGCGGCCCCCTGGGCCGCTACGCGAGGCTCGGCGGCCACTGGCTGGGGCCGGTCCGCGTCGTGGCCCTCATCGCCATCGGCATGTTCGCGCTCGGCATGGTCCAGAAGCTGCCCTGCTACGACTGGGCGTGGTTCCGGGGGGCGGGCTCGCAGTACACCCACGCCTGCTACTCCGACATCCCCCACCTGTACGCGGTCCGCGGGTTCGCCGACAACCTGACGCCCTACTTCGACCGGCTGCCCGGCGACATGGAGTACCTGGAGTATCCGGTGCTCACCGGGCTCTTCATGGAGATCGCCTCCTGGCTGACGCCCGGCAGCGGCTCCATGCAGCACCGCGAACAGATGTACTGGATGGTCAACGCGGGCATGCTGATGGCCTGCGCGGCCGTCATCGCGGTGTGCGTCGCCCGTACCCACCGCCGCCGCCCCTGGGACGCCCTGCTCTTCGCCCTGGCGCCCGCATTCGCCCTGACGGCGACGATCAACTGGGACCTGCTGGCCATCGCCCTGACCGCGGCCGGGATGCTCATGTGGTCCCGCGGCCGGACCCTGCTCTTCGGCATCCTCATCGGGCTGGCCACCGCCGCCAAGCTCTACCCGGTACTGCTGCTCGGCGCGCTGTTCGTGCTCTGCCTGCGGGCCGGGAAGTGGCGCGCCTTCGGCGCCGCCGTGCTGGGCGCGGTCGGGTCCTGGCTCGTGGTGAACCTGCCCATCATGCTCCTCGCATGGGACGGCTGGCAGACGTTCTACACCTTCAGCCAGGAACGGCCCATCGACTTCGGGTCGGTGTGGCTGCTGATCTCCCAGCGCACGGGCAACCCCCTGGACGGGGCCAACACGTACGCGACCGGGCTGACGCTCCTGCTGTGCGGGGCCGTCGGACTGCTCACCCTGACCGCCCCGAGGCGCCCCCGCTTCGCGCAGCTGGCCTTCCTCGTCGTCGCCGCCTTCATCCTCTGCAACAAGGTCTACTCGCCGCAGTACGTGCTGTGGCTCATCCCGCTCGCGGCGCTGGCCCGGCCGCGCTGGCGGGACTTCCTGATCTGGCAGGCCGGCGAGGTCGTCTACTTCCTCGGGATCTGGTTCTACCTCGCCTACACGTCGAGCGGCGACAAGCACCAGGGCCTGCCCGTGGAGGGCTACCAGCTGGCGATCGCCGCCCACCTGATGACCACCCTGTACCTGTGCGCGGTCATCGTCCGGGACATCCTGATGCCCGAGCGCGACGTCGTACGGCGGGACGGCTCGGACGACCCCTCCGGCGGAGTCCTGGACGAGGCCGACGACGTGTTCGTGCTGTCGGACGCGGCGAGGGCGCCGCGGTACGCGACGCCCTCGGACGAACAGCGGGTCGCCTGGGGCACGAGCGCCCAAGGCTGACCTGACGGACTCAGGCGTCGAGCACCCGGTCGAACTGCGTGGTGGTGTGGCGCAGGTGCGCCACCAGCTCGTCGCCGACCTTCGGCTCGGTCGCGTCGGAGGGCACGAAGAGGATCGACACCTGCATGTGCGGCGGCTCCGCGAACCAGCGCTGCTTGCCCGCCCACACGAAGGGCGAAAGGTTCCGGTTGACCGTGGCCAGACCCGCCCGGGCGACTCCCTTGGCGCGCGGCATCACACCGTGGAGCGCCTTGGGGGCCTCCAGGCCCACTCCGTGCGAGGTACCGCCGGCGACCACGACCAGCCACCCGTCGGACGCGGCCTTCTGCTGGCGGTAGCCGAACCGGTCGCCCTTGGTCACGCGCGTGACGTCGAGGATCCCGCCGCGGTACTCGGTGGCCTCGTGGTCGCCCAGCCACAGCCGGGTGCCGATGCGCGCCCGGAAGCGGGTCTGCGGGAACTGCTGCTGCAGCCGCGCGAGCTCCTGGGCCCGCAGGTGGCTGACGAACATCGTGTGCAGCGGCAGCCGGGCCGCGCGCAGCCGGTCCATCCAGCCGATGACCTCCTCGACGGCGTCGGAGCCGTCCGGGCGGTCCAGGGGCAGGTGCAGGGCGAAGCCCTCCAGGCGGACGTCCTCGATCGCGGCGTGCAGCTGGCCGAGGTCCTGCTCCGAGATTCCGTGGCGGCGCATCGAGCTCATGCACTCGATGACCACCCGGGCCCCCACCAGACCGCGCACCCCGTCCAGCGAAGCGACCGAGCGGATGACCCGGTCGGGCAGCGGCACCGGGTCCTCGCCCCGCCGGAACGGGGTGAGGACGAGCAGGTCGCCGCCGAACCAGTCCTTGATGCTGGCGGCCTCGTACGTCGTTCCCACGGCCAGGATGTCGGCGCCCATACGGGTCGCCTCCTCGCACAGCCGTTCGTGGCCGAAGCCGTAGCCGTTGCCCTTGCAGACCGGGATCAGCCCGGGGAATTGGTCCTGGATCTGCTTCTGGTGCGCACGCCAGCGCGCGGTGTCGACGTAGAGCGTGAGCGCCATGCCCGTCCGGAACCTCTCCTGAGAAGCTGCGTGATGCAGCGGTGCTGTCTGTGTGTGGGGCGGGGTGGTGCGGGGTCAGCGGCGCGACATGTAGATGTCGAGGGCCTTGTGCAGGACCTTGTTGAGCGGGAAGTCCCACTCGCCGACGTACTCCACGGCCTCGCCACCCGTACCGACCTTGAACTGGATCAGACCGAACAAGTGGTCGTTCTCGTCCAGCGTGTCAGAGATGCCGCGCAGGTCGTAGACGCTTGCGCCGAGCGCGTACGAATCACGCAGCATGCGCCACTGCATCGCGTTCGAGGGGCGGACCTCGCGCTTGTGGTTGGCGGAGGCGCCGTACGAGTACCAGACGTGCTGGCCGACGGTGAGCATCGTGGCGGCGGCCAGCGGCTCTCCCTCGTGGGTGGCGATGTAGAGGCGCATCCGGTTGGGGTCCTCGGAGTTGAGGGCCGTCCACTGGCGCTGGAAGTAGCTGAGCGGGCGCGGGCGGAACTTGTCGCGCTCGGCCGTGATCTCGTACAGGTGCTGCCAGGTCGGCAGGTCGTCGTAGCCGCCCTGCACGACCTCGACGCCGGCCTTCTCGGCCTTCTTGATGTTGCGGCGCCACAGCTGGTTGAAGCCCTTCAGGACATCGTCCAGCGAGCGGTTGGCCAGCGGTACCTGGAAGACGTAGCGGGGCTGTACGTCACCGAAGCCGGCGCCGCCGTCCTCGGCCTGCTGCCAGCCCATGCGGCGCAGCTTGTCCGACACCTCGAAGGCGCGGGGCTCGATGACCGAGGCCTCCACGTCGCGCAGGCGCTTGACGTTCGGGTCCTGGATACCGGCCTTGATCGCGGTGGAGTTCCAGCGGCGGATGACGACGGGCGGGCCCATCTTCACGGTGAAGGCGCCCTGCTGCTTGAGATGGGCCAGCATCGGCTGGAGCCACTCCTCCAGATTCGGGGCGTACCAGTTGATGACGGGGCCCTCGGGCAGGTACGCGAGGTACCGCTTCACCTTGGGCAGCTGCCGGTACAACACGAGGGCCGCTCCGACGAGTTCGTCGGAGTCGTTGAACCAACCGAGGTTCTCGGAACGCCACTCGTTCTTCACGTCGGCCCACGCCGGGACCTGGCAGTGGCTCGCCGAGGGCAGGCTCTGGAGGTATCCCAGATGCTGCTCTCGGCTGATGGTCCTCAGGGACAGGCTCATGCGGGGCGTCTCCTCCGGCGGCTTCGCTGGCTATGGCGCGAAGCCTACTGCGACAGGGGCGCCACCCTTCTGGGGGACGGGCCGTGGGCCCGGACCGGTGCGTGGCCGGCGCCCTGCCGCGGAGGTGTCCCGCTCAGCCCGGTCAGCCCCCGAAGAGGCCGCCGTGGAACATGCCGAGGTAGAAGCCGATGGCAGACGCACCAAGGCCGATGATCAGCGCGAAGCGCTCGCGTGTCGTGACGGAGACGAACTGTCCGTACGCGCCGGTCAGGATTCCGATCAGCCCGGCCCACGAGCTGATCAGGTGCAGGTTGTGGAAGAAGGCCGTGACGAACGCCACGGCGCCGAGGGTCAGCGTGACCGCCATCAGGGTGTCCTGCAGCGGGTGGGGCTTGCCGTCGGTGGAGAGGAGGGAGATCTGAGGGGGCCGCATTGCCTGTGCCATCGGAAGGGCACCTCCTGGCTGAAGCTGGCGGTGCTGCGGGCTGCCTCCGACAAGGGGCCGAGGGCCTAGCACCGAGCACACCCGATGGATACAGATTGTGGCCCTCTTCTGGCGGATTTCAACCGGAAGGGTGTGAGCAGGTAGTCTGTACAGCTGCGCGGTGTCTGCTCTGCGGACGCCGTGCTTACGCATCACGACCCTCCTGCCACGGAACGACCGTGGCCGCTGAGTCCAAAGGAGGTGGGTTCCACATGCGTCACTACGAAGTGATGGTCATCCTCGACCCCGATCTCGAGGAGCGCGCTGTCTCCCCGCTGATCGAGAACTTCCTTTCTGTCGTCCGTGAGGGCAACGGAAAGGTCGAGAAGGTCGACACCTGGGGCCGTCGTCGTCTCGCTTACGAGATCAAGAAGAAGCCTGAGGGCATCTACTCGGTCATCGACCTTCAGGCCGAGCCTGCGGTCGTCAAGGAGCTTGACCGACAGATGAACCTGAACGAGTCGGTTCTCCGGACCAAGGTCCTTCGCCCCGAGACCCACTGAACTTCGGTTCAGCGGTAATCGGGATCGAGTAGCACAGCAGCCCAGCAGCAATCCCCGCCGAGAGGTTCATCCATGGCAGGCGAGACCGTCATCACGGTCGTCGGCAATCTCGTCGACGACCCCGAGCTGCGCTTCACCCCCTCGGGTGCGGCGGTCGCGAAGTTCCGTGTCGCGTCCACTCCCCGCATCTTCGACAAGCAGACCAATGAGTGGAAGGACGGCGAAGGCCTGTTCCTGACCTGCTCGGTCTGGCGTCAGGCGGCGGAGAACGTCGCTGAGTCCCTTCAGCGGGGCATGCGCGTCATCGTGCAGGGCCGGCTGAAGCAGCGGTCGTACGAGGACCGTGAGGGTGTCAAGCGCACGGTCTACGAGCTGGACGTCGAGGAAGTCGGCCCCAGCCTGAAGACCGCCACGGCCAAGGTCGCCAAGACCACCGGTCGCGGTGGCCAGGGTGGATACGGCGGCGGCGGTCAGCAGCAGGGCGGCGGCGGTGGCAACTGGGGCGGAGCCCCCGGTGGCCAGCCGCAGCAGGGCGGCGGAGCTCCCTCCGACGACCCGTGGGCGTCCAGCGCGCCGGCCGGTGGCCAGCAGCAGGGCGGCGGCGGGGGCGGTTGGGGCGGAAGCTCCGGCGGCTCCGGCGGTGGCTACTCGGACGAGCCGCCCTTCTAGGGCAGCTCGCATCCCCACTTCTTGATCACACAGGAGAGACACAATGGCGAAGCCGCCTGTGCGCAAGCCTAAGAAGAAGGTCTGCGCGTTCTGCAAGGACAAGACCGTGTACGTGGACTACAAGGACACGAACATGCTGCGGAAGTTCATTTCCGACCGCGGCAAGATCCGTGCCCGCCGCGTTACCGGCAACTGCACGCAGCACCAGCGTGACGTCGCCACGGCAGTCAAGAACAGCCGTGAGATGGCACTGCTGCCCTACACGTCCACCGCGCGATAAGGAAAGGGTGACCGACTAATGAAGATCATCCTGACCCACGAGGTTTCTGGCCTCGGTGCCGCCGGCGATGTCGTCGACGTCAAGGACGGTTACGCTCGCAACTACCTGGTCCCGCGTGGTTTCGCGATCCGCTGGACCAAGGGTGGCGAGAAGGACGTGGCGCAGATCCGCCGCGCCCGCAAGATCCACGAGATCGCGACCATCGAGCAGGCCAACGAGTTCAAGGCCAAGCTCGAGGGCGTGAAGGTTCGTCTGGCCACCCGCGCGGGTGACGCCGGTCGTCTCTTCGGTTCCGTGACCCCGGCCGACATCGCCACGGCGATCGAGTCCTCGGGCGGCCCGAAGGTCGACAAGCGCCGCGTCGAGCTCGGCTCCCCGATCAAGACCCTCGGTTCGTACCAGGTCTCCGTGCGTCTGCACGCCGACGTGGCCGCGAACGTGGGCATCGAGGTCGTCGCCGCCTAAGGGCTGCGCTCGAAGGGCCGCACCCCACTGGGGTGCGGCCCTTCGTCGTTGTCGGGCGCTGTTTCACGTGAAACAGCGTCGGCTCGGCCCCGGATGTTTCACGTGAAACACGATGGGGCCCGGGCACCTCCTAGCGAGTGGCGCCCGCGATCAGCCAGCGGCCCGAGCCGGCGCGCAGCCGGAGAGTGACCATCCGGACCATCATCATCAGCGTCATGGCCCACCAGAGCGCCGTCAGGCCGCCGCCGAGGAGCGGTACGAGCAACGCGGCCGGGGCGAACGCCGCGAGCGTCACGAGCATGGCCCGGGCCAGGTAGCGGCCGTCGCCCGCACCCATCAGGACCCCGTCGAGCACGAAGACGATGCCGGAGACGGGCTGGGAGAGGGCCACCACCAGCAGGGCGGGCAGCAGCGCCGCCTCGACCGCCGGGTCGCTGGTGAACAGCGGGATGAACACCGGGCGGGCCAGGACGACCAGCAGTCCGAGGACGACGCCCGAGGCGATTCCCCACTGCACCATGCGGCGGCAGACCGCCTTGGCGCCCTCGGTGTCGTTCGCTCCCAGGTAGCGGCCGATGATCGCCTGCCCGGCGATCGCGATGGCGTCCAGCGCGAAGGCGAGCAGGCTCCAGAGGGAGAGCAGGATCTGGTGGGCGGCGATGTCGGCGTCGCCGAGCCGGGCGGCCACGGCGGTCGCGATCATCAGGATGGCCCGCAGCGACAGGGTCCGGACCAGCAGGGGCGCGCCGGCCTGGGCGCAGGCCCGGATCCCCGCGGGGTCCGGGCGCAGCGAGGCGCCGTGCCGCCGGGCTCCGCGTACGACCACGAAGAGGTACGCCGCGGCCATCGCACACTGGGCGAGGACCGTGCCCCAGGCGGAGCCGGCGATCCCGAGACCCGCACCGTAGACGAGTGCGACGTTCAGGGCCGCGTTGAGGGCGAAGCCGCCGATGGCGACGTAGAGCGGCGTACGGGTGTCCTGGAGGCCGCGGATGACCCCGGTGGCGGCCAGGACCATGAGCATGGCCGGGATGCCGAGGGCGGAGATCCGCAGATAGGTGAGCGCGTACGGGGCGACGGTGTCGGAGGCCCCGAAGAGCGAGATCAGCGACGGGGCCGCGGGCAGCACCACGGCGATGACGGCCGCGCCCAGCAGGAGGGCGAGCCAGATGCCGTCGATCCCCTGCCGGATGGCTGCCTGCAGGTCCCCCGCGCCGACGCGGCGGGAGACGGCCGCGGTGGTGGCGTAGGCGAGGAAGACGAAGACGCTCACGGCGGTGGTGAGTACCGCGGCGGCGATGCCGAGGCCGGCCAGCTGGGGGGTGCCGAGGTGCCCCACGATGGCGCTGTCGGCCATCACGAAGAGGGGCTCGGCGACGAGGGCGCCGAAGGCGGGGAGGGCGAGTGCGAAGATCTCTCGGTCGTGCCGTCCCGACCCCGCCTCGGGTGCTGCGAGGGCCTGTGTCATGCGCTCAATCTAATCTTCCACAGGTAATAGATGCAACCATCTTTAGATCCTTACGGTAACGCCGACCGGGGCGTTCCGTGCACCTCATTGGAGGCGATCTCGAGACAGTGGCCAAAAATTTTCTCCACCACTGCCTCTGGAGCAGAAAACCGCAGGTCAGAGTGGGTGACAGGGTGGGGCGCGTGATTTTGTCCACAGCGTCGTCCCCCGGTCCGTGCACAGCTTCCGGCGACTTACCCACAGCATTGGTGCCGTCATCCACATGTCGTCCACATGCCCTGTGGATAACAAGATTGGCTGACGCCGCTCGCGGGCCTACCGTGGTTCGTTGCCCGACTCGCCGACGGCGGATTCGGGTGCCCCAAATGTCAGAGCCGTGTCGTAGAAAGAGTGACACGGCGAGGTCCGCGTTGCGGACGGGAGGAGGCGGCCCGGTGAGCATGCCCGAGCCCATGGACGACCCCTGGGCCGACAGCGGTCCGGGAGACCGTCTGCCCGCCCGATCGCGCCGTAACGGCGAAGGCCGCGGCCGCGGGGACGAACAGCACGATCGGGGCCGCGAGGGCGGCTCCTGGGACTCCGGCGGGGGCGGCGGCTTCGAGCGCGTCCCTCCGCAGGACCTCGACGCCGAGCAGTCGGTGCTCGGCGGCATGCTGCTCTCGAAGGACGCCATCGCGGACGTCGTCGAGGTCCTCAAGGGCCACGACTTCTACCGTCCCTCGCACGAGACGATCTACCAGGCCATCCTCGACCTGTACGCCAAGGGCGAGCCGGCCGATCCGATCACCGTCGGCGCCGAGCTGACCCGCCGCGGCGAGATCAGCAAGGTGGGCGGGGCCTCGTACCTGCACACCCTGGTCCAGTCCGTCCCTACCGCGGCGAACGCGGAGTACTACGCGGAGATCGTCCACGAGCGGGCCGTGCTGCGCCGCTTGGTCGCGGCCGGTACGAAGATCACGCAGATGGGCTACGCGGCCGACGGCGACGTCGACGAGATCGTCAACAGCGCCCAGGCCGAGATCTACGCCGTCACCGAGCAGCGGACCTCCGAGGACTACCTGCCGCTCGGGGACATCATGGAGGGCGCGCTCGACGAGATCGAGGCGATCGGCTCCCGCAGCGGCCAGATGTCGGGAGTGCCCACCGGCTTCACCGACCTGGACTCGCTGACCAACGGTCTGCACCCGGGCCAGATGATCGTCATCGCCGCCCGTCCCGCCATGGGTAAGTCCACGCTCGCGCTGGACTTCGCGCGGGCCTGCTCCATCAAGAGCAACCTGCCGAGCGTGATCTTCTCCCTCGAAATGGGGCGCAACGAGATCGCCATGCGCCTGCTCTCGGCGGAGGCCCGGGTGGCGCTTCACCACATGCGCTCGGGCACGATGACGGACGACGACTGGACCCGGCTGGCCCGCCGGATGCCGGACGTCTCCGCCGCCCCGCTCTACATCGACGACTCCCCCAACCTGTCGATGATGGAGATCCGGGCCAAGTGCCGCCGGCTCAAGCAGCGCAACGACCTCTCTCTCGTGGTCATCGACTACCTCCAGCTGATGCAGTCGGGCGGCTCGCGCCGTCCCGAGAGCCGTCAGCAGGAGGTCTCGGACATGTCCAGAAACCTCAAGCTGCTGGCGAAGGAGCTGGAGGTCCCCGTGATCGCGCTCTCCCAGCTGAACCGTGGCCCGGAGCAGCGCACCGACAAGAAGCCCATGGTCTCCGACCTGCGTGAGTCGGGCTCGATCGAGCAGGACGCGGACATGGTCATCCTGCTGCACCGCGAGGACGCGTACGAGAAGGAGTCCCCCCGCGCCGGCGAGGCGGACCTGATCGTGGCGAAGCACCGTAACGGCCCCACGGCCACGATCACGGTGGCCTTCCAGGGCCACTATTCACGCTTCGTGGACATGGCCAACACGTAGCATCCGATCATGTAGGTTCTCAAAATCCGCGCCATATTCTCAGAGCTGACTGCATATCGGTGGCATATATGGCGTAGTGCTGAGAATCGCAGTTCAGCGGACTCACTCTTTTGGGTGGCGAGAGCCGATCGTGCCCTCCCTCTTGACTAGGGGCGGGCATCGTGGCTGTTCGGGCCGTCACCTGGGATGGGGTACGCCGTGGATAGTCTCGCCGTAGCAGTCAGTGTTCGCTTCCAAGACGGCAAGAGCGTCGAGGACTTGTCCTGGGCGGATACGTCCGTCGACTTGCTGGGTTCGGCGGCTCCATGGCGAACGTTCCGTTGGTACCGAGAGCAGAAGCACTACTCCGGGACCTACTGGTCGGCGACGACGCGGGACCACGTGATCTACGAGTCACGGCTGGAGCTGACGAAGGTTCTCTTCGCAGACTTCGATCCGTCCGTACACGGCATCGTGGCCCAGCCGTTTCTGATGAGGACCGTGGTGGCAGGGAAGGACCGCAAGCACATCCCGGACTATCTGCTGATCACCGAGCCGGGGCCCGTGGTGGTGGACGTCAAGCCGCGCCGACGGTTAGCCAGGCCTGAGGTGGCGTTCACCTTCGACTGGACGCGGCAGGCGGTGGAGTCTCGGGGATGGCAATACGAGGTCTGGAGCGAGCCGCCGGAGGCAGAACTGGAGAACATCCGCTTCCTTACCGGCTACCGGCGGGACTGGCTGTTCTGTTCCAAGGTTCTCGACGAACTTCGCCAAGCTGACCTTGACGGTGTCCTGTTGGGCGACGTGGTTCGGTGGCTGCCCACTCGGCCTGAGCCCTACGTCCGGGCTGCGGTCCATCACCTGATTTGGACTCATGATCTTCGCGCGGACCTCAGCCGGCCGCTCAGTTCTTCAACTGTGTTGAGGCGGGCAGCGTGAGCGGGGCCGGAGCCCGAGTGGGGGTCGGTACACGATTCCGCTACGACGGGGAGACCGTCGAGGTAGTGGAGATGGCCGCGACGACGGCGGGCAATGAGGTGGTTCTCAAGGACGGCCAAGGGCGGCTTCTGCGGTTGTCCTTGAAGGAACTCGTGTTCTCCGACCGGGCGGTCGTGATTCCCGATCAGCCCGGTCCGGCGGCTGATGACGACGGGGAAATCGCCTCGGTGGTGTTGGACCAGCTGAAGGAAGACGAGCGGCACCAGGTCCTTGAGCGGGCTGAGCATGTCCGCGAGTTGCTGACGGGTTTCCGTTCTGGAAGTACGGAGCTGGCGCGCGAGGGAGAGCCCCGCCGTGAGTATGCGCCCGGCGGGTTGGTGGAACCCAAATACGCTGCGAAGGCGCTGGAACTGGGGGTTCATGTCCGCACCGTCAAGCAGTGGGTTGCGGACTTTCGGAGGCATGGCGAGGCCGGACTGGTACCGAAGAAGAAACAGTCCAGTGGTGCGGCGGCAGGTACCGATGAGCGGTGGGTGGAGACGGCGCTTGAGGTGATGGTCGAGCACACCGGCGAGTCGAAGCCCTCTCGCAAGATGGTCATCGAGCGCACCCGAGCACGCCTCATTGCCCGTCATGGCTCCGATGCAGTCCGCCTGCCGAGCCAGGCGACGGCTTACCGGATTCTGGCTGAGCTGGAGCGGAGGCATCCGCTGTTCCGGCTGAGTACGAAACGGAACCGGGATATCGCGGAGCGTCCGCGGGGTCCGTACGGGAAGCTGCGGCCGACGCGGCCGGGTGAGTATCTGCTGATGGACACCACGCGGCTGGACGTGTTCGCGTTCGATCCGCTGACACTGCAGTGGGTGCAGGCCGAGCTGACGGTTGCGATGGACTGGTACACCCGCTGCATCACCGGGATTCGGCTCACACCGGTCTCGACGAAGGCGGCGGACGTCAGCGCGGTGCTCTACCAGTCGTTCCGTCCCCGGCCGGCGGGGCGGGACTGGCCGCGGCATGCGGTCTGGCCCGAGCACGGAATCCCACGCACCGTGCTGGTCGACGTCGTTGCGGCCGTCGGGCCGGGGCTGGCGTCGCCGCCGTTGGTGCCAGAGACGCTGGTGGTCGATCACGGCAAGGTCTATGTCTCGGAGCATCTGACCAGCGTCTGCCGCCGGATGGGTATCTCGATTCAGCCGGCGAGGCTGCGGACGGGACGGGACAAAGGGCCGGTTGAGCGCTTTTTCCGCACCCTGCGCGAGGGCCTGCTGCAGGCTCTGCCCGGCTACAAGGGACCCGACATCCACTCCCGCGGAGAGAACCCGGAAGGCGATGCTTTCTTCTTCCTCGACGAGTTGGAGGCGATGATCCGGGAGTGGACCGCGGCGGTCTATCACTGCCGGCCGCACTCCAGCCTGGTCGATCCGGGTCTGCCCGGACTGCGGATGTCGCCCGCGGCGATGTTCGAGCACGGCATGGCACGGGCCGGCTGGATCGAGGTTCCCCGGGACCGGGACCTCGCTTTTGAGTTCCTGCACACGAAGTGGCGCACGATCCAGCACTACGGAGTTGAGATCGGCCGCCGCCGCTACAGCGGTCCGGGCCTGCCCGAGGTAGGCATCCGCAGCCCGTATGACGGTCCGGTGAAGAACGGCTGGCCGTTCCAGGTGGATCCGGATGATGTCACCCGGATCTACTTCCGCGACCCTGATACCCGTGCCTGGCACACCCTGAACTGGGAACACGCGCCGTCAGCGCGGATGCCGCTGAGCGAGGAGGCACTCGCCTTCGCCCGGAAGCTGGCGGCCGCGAAATACCGATACCCCGACGACCGGCTCGCCGTCGCCGACCTGCTGGAGCGCTGGAACCTCGGCCTGGGCACCACGCTCGCCGAACGGCGCATGGCGCTGCGTATCTCGCGCGAGCAGGTATCCATCGAGCTGCCGGAGAGCGACGACATGGACACGGTCGTCTCACTTCCGTCCGTACGCAAAGCCCTGGGCCGGTCCGAGGACTCGGCGGAAACCGAAGTACGGGAGCCGACGGCGGAGATGGGCGATGACGACGCGGCCGACCTGGAGGACCTCGATGACACAGACGATTTCTACGCGGATGCCCTGGAGGATGCGTGAGCACGACCGCGCCGAGTCGGAGCAACCTGGCGCTGTCACGGAAGGAGGACCTCAAGACGTTCGCCCAGGACCCGCGTCGCCGTCAGCCCGATGCGCTGACCCGGGCACAGCTGGAGGCCCTGAGCGATGAGGCGAGCGTCGAGCACAACCTGCGGCGGCGAGAATGGCATGCGAACATCGGCCCAATCAAGACGCCTCAACTGATCGAGTTACACGAAGACTTGTGGGACATCGTTGACAGCAATCTGCAGGACGGCGACAAGGCCAAGGGGGCCATCGCGGTCGACGCCTTCCCTGGCCTGGGCAAGACCACCTCGGTGTTGGCGTTCGCCCGGGAGTTCCACCGCAGAGAGATCGCTGAACAGGGCGAGTTCACCGCCCAGGGCCACGAGCGACTCCCGGTCTGCCGGGTTGGACTGACCGGGAATACCGGCATGAAAGACCTTAACCGGGCCATCCTCGAATTCTTCGGTCATCCGGGTCGCAACCGTGGAACCACCGCCCAACTCGGCCAGCGAGCTCTGGACTGTGTTTTGTCCTGCGAGGTCCGCCTCCTGGCCCTGGACGACCTGCACTTCCTGAAATGGAATCAGCGCAACGGAATCGAAGTCAGCAACCATTTGAAGTGGATCGCCAACGAGTTCCCCGTGACGCTGCTGATGATCGGTGTTGGACTCGCGGGCAAGGGGCTGTTCAGCGAGGGCGGCAGCAGGGGGGAAGCGGTGCTGGCCCAGACCGGGCGCCGCACCACCCGATTGGGGATGCGGCCCTTCACGATCGAGTCCGAGGCCGGGCGCAGGGAATGGCGGCAGATGCTGCTGGCCCTCGAACAACGACTGGTCCTGGCCGACAAGTACCCCGGCATGCTTGCCGATGACCTCTCGGACTACTTCTTCGCCCGCAGCACCGGTCACATCGGGTCGCTGATGACGCTGATCAATCGTGGCTGCCAACGGGCCGTTCGCACTGGAACCGAGCGTCTGGACCGCGATCTGCTCGACAGCGTGAAGAACGACGAGGCATCCGAGGCGGCCCGCAGGGAACTCGAAGCTGCCCTGGAGAAGCGGCGCCTGACCAGCCGCCCACGATCAGGTCGCAGCAAGGCCGCATGAATACAGCCGTGCGGAGCCTGCCGATCCGACTGCTGCCTCTCCCGGGCGAGGCCCTCGACTCCTGGCTGGAGGCGATGGCTCGGCGGATGGACACCACGCTCGGCGATGTGTTGTGGCACCTCGGCTTCCCGGTCCGGGAACGGGCGGGGAACCAGCTTCGAGGCATCCCACCGGACTGGACGATCTCCTTCGATGAGCGGCGGACCGCAGCCGTCGCGCACGCGACAGGCGTGGACCCGCAGGTGGTCACCGCCCTGACTCTGGCCCACTACGACGGAAAAGCTCTGCAGCTGGCCGAGGGCCGCCGCAACGTGTCACGGCATGCCCTATGGGGCCGTGGCCGGGGATCCCGGTTCTGCCCGGAGTGCCTGCGATCCAGCGAAGGCCGCTGGCAGTTGTCCTGGCGGCTGGGCTTTGCTTTCGCCTGCACCCGCCACTGCCGACTGCTGGCGGACTGGTGCCCGCACTGCAGCCGGATCCCCCGGCAACGGCCCCGTTCGGGACGGGTCGTTCCTCGCCTGGAACTCTGCGGCAACCCGCCGATCCGCCCAGACAGACCGGTCTCCGCAGGCTGCGGGGCCGATCTCACCCAAACCTCGACGCTTCTGCTGCCGGTGGATCATCCTGTTCTCACGGCGCAGGACCGCGTGATGGACATCATCGACACGGGAAGCGCCTCCTTCGGCCCCTACGAGGCGGCCCCGCAAGCGGCACAGGCCGTGCTCGCCGACATCCGGGCCCTGGGCATCCGGACCCTGGCCGACCTTCCCGCCCTCGTACTTCGCGAGCAGCTGCCTGCCGACATCGTCACAGCACACCTCGCCACCGATCCCGTTTCGCCGCACGCCGGAATGGCGGCCGACCGCACAGGGTTCGCGGCCCCGTCCCGGGCCGTGGATGTCGCCGTCGCGGTCACCACCGCCCTGAACATCCTTGAACGGCCCGGGATCCAACCGGCCGGAGAGGCAATGCGCGGTCTGCTGGAAGTTGTACGCGAAGAGCTCACGCAGGTCTCCGTCACCAGCATCGACGACTGGGGGCAGGGCGTCAGCCCGGTTCTGCAGTCCGTGCATCTGGCCGCTCTGGCCCCGGGCCTCCGCCCCAGCGGGCACCTGCGCTACCGCACCCCGACAACCACTCCCCGCCGGCCGACTCTGACCGCCCAGGACATCGAGCAGCGGTCCAGGAAGATCCCCTCCATGTTCTGGCCGGCATGGACAGTACGGCTCACACCGCCTGACGGGATCCACGCACGGACCCTGGCCCCGGTCCTCGCCGCTTTGCTGCTGATCCCCGACGGCAGCGTTCCTCTGGGCCGGGCCGCGGAACTGCTCGGCAACGTCACCGATGGCACCGAAGCCTCACGTCTCCTGCAGGAACTCGACGATCTTCCCCAGTGGCCGGACATCGCCACCGTGCTGATCCGGCTCGCCGACCACATCGACGCCGGCGACGTGCCCATCGACTACCAGCGGCGCCGTCTCCTGGACTACAGCCAACTGCTGCCACATGAGCGATGGTTGGATATTTGCCGCCGCACCGGAGCCTTGCCCGGGACCGGACGGCGTGAACGTATCGCCCGCGGCTGGCTCTTCCAGCGTCTCAGCGGACTCCCCGCGGAGTCCGCCCCCGACGACCAAGGAGGGCTCGACGAAGCGGCCTTCCGGGCGGCAGCGATGCTGGCATCCGCGCTGCACACGCCCGAACTCACACACGCCCTCCACCAGGAAGGCCTGGTCTTCCTGGCATCGCACCATATCCACGACGAACCCGTGACCTGGCAGCCCGCAGCAGCCCTGGCGGACGGACTAGTCCTGCCCGGCCCCGACCCAGCACACATCGACATCGCCCGCCTGCATCAGCTCGTCCGGCAGCGAAAACACCCCGCCCAGCACGTCGCTCAGATCCTCGGCACGAACATCGACGCCATCCGGCACGTCCTCGACGAACACCCCGCCCCCGCACCCCCACTGACGCGCAACGTGGCCAGAGCCACCGGCCGCATCCGCCAGCAAGCCCGAGAAAGCCTCCCGAAAGAGCACTTCACCCAGCTCTACCTCAACGAGCACCGTTCGCTCCAGCAGATCGCCACCCTCACCGGCTTCTCCCGCCAACTCCTGACCCGCCTCGCGCGGGAGTACGGCATCCCCGTCCGTGACGGTCCTCAGGACTACACGCGCCGCGGCACCGTCGAACGGGACTGGCTGATCGAGGAGTACGTCCACCGGCGTCGGACCCTGCCCGATCTCGCCCGCGAGAAGGGCATGAGCACCGCGAACATGGCCCGATGGGCGCACGCCCACAAGATCCCCCTCCGGCCCCGCGGCGGCGGTAGCCACGACACTGCACTCCGCGTGACCGAGAAGAGAGCCGAGACCCCAGCCCTCCTACGGAAGGCCCTCACCAGCCCCTATGCCTGGCAACGCATTGAACGTTTCCTGGCTGCCTCCGGCTATCCCACGATCTGTGAGGCCGCACGGGCCCTCGGCATCAACCAGCCGACGTTGGTGATCCAGATCAACCGGCTGGAAAAGGACCTGGGACAGCTTCTGATTGAGCGCGCCGAACGAGGCAGAGCCATGAAGCTGACCGCCTTCGGGAAGAAGGTCGCCGCCGCAGCCAGGAATATCCAGGGACAGGCCAGTGGCAGGGCACTACAGTCCGAGGTAGAAGAGGGGGACGATGGCGCTGAACAAGAAGGGGTCCCGCCGCATAGCCGTTGACGGGATCGAGTACCGCTGGCGAATCCGCAGGAAGCCCTCCTACATGCAGGGACTCTGCTGGACACCCATGACCTACGCGGTCGAGGCCGCCAACGTCGACCAGCCGGGCACGACCTTGATCGTCACCAGCGGCCAGGCCCATCCCAGTAACTGGTTGGGTGTCGAGACTGAGCCCATTCGGCCAGCTCACGTTGCTGCGAGCATTCGGGAAGCGCGGAGCCAAGGCTGGGATCCGATGCTGGCCGGTGCTCCGTTCTCGCTCGACCGATCCGCGGGATTCATCCCCCAGCCATGAGAGACAGTGGAGAGGCGCGGCGGACCCCGGATGAGCTGCCTCAGAGGCTCCAGACCTGGTTCGACGAGCACGAGGAACGCTTGCGATCGTGCGGAATCACGGGTGGCGTCCAGCGATCGCCTGAGGACGGCCGAACCAAGACCAGCACCTGGGTGACGCTAGAAACGGATGACCAAGTCGCCGTGCTCATCGTCTGGAGCAGCGGTGAAGCGGAACTTGAGTGCGGGGACGTGCCAACAGATCGGGTTCGTCGACAGCATCGTGATCTCCGCACGAGGATCTTCTCGACGCCATCGAGACCATCCGCGAGTGGATCCAGACGAGGGGCGAAGCAACTACCGGATGGGTGACCTGATCAGCCGAGTTGCGGAGCCTCTCCGGTTTCGAACTGCGAGCCGATGTTGTTCCACATGAAAGCGTCCCGCCAGTCCCCCCTGCCAGCAGCCCAGTCGAGCATTGCCGTCAGGACCTTCTCCTGAGAGACGGTCCGCGTCTGATAGTGCTCGGCTGCCACGCCGTCCCGGAATTCGAGTTGGTACGTGTTGTCGTCGCGCAGCAACACCTGGACATACCAGCTGCCTTCCAGGCCCTCCTCCACGCGCTCCAGCACCAGATGCGCGTTACCGCGTTGGAGGTTGGCCAGCATCCTGCCTATCGCCGGCTTCGAGGGCCTCTTCACCACGCGCCCAGCCTCATCAGTTGCAATCAGCATGGCGTGATCCTCCAACATGGCTCTGACATTGCTCCGCCGAGCAGACAGCACGCAGTCATCATGGGCTGGTGACGACATGGATGCGCTGCTACTGGGACGAGGAAGACCTCTGGTTCTACTTCGAGGTCGACGCCGAAGGCTGGGTGACCCGGCAGATCGAGCTCGAAAGGCCGGAGCTGACCCCGATCGCAGCCGCCTCCGTCGTCGAATGGCAACAGGCCTCCGACACAGGCCGCCTCGACGAGTACGACAGCAGGTTTGGGATCACAGCAGAACTGCCCGTCTCTGAGTGGGAAGGCCATAATCCGGAGCATCTGACTTCTGACGAGTTCGAGGAGGTCTGGGACTCCGCCCGCCAGCAGATCACAGCCCGGCCGTCGTGATCGCTCGCTGGGGGCGGATAGTCACTTGCCGCACTCGATCTGCCTCCTTGATCATGAAGTCTCGATCGAGGAGGCTTCGTGGGATTGTGTCTGTTTCCTGGGGACGATGACCTCACCAGCCCGGACATCAGCTGGTCCTACTCGGGTTTCAGCGCCTTTCGCCAGCGCTTGGCGCAGGCTGAGGGGTTCGCACTGCCGGACATGTGGGGCTTTGGCGGGGACCGGGACTGGAGCGAGATCTCATCGACGCTTGAGCCCCTAATCGATCATCCCGACGATGCCGGCGATCTATCCGCCGCCGACTGCGCCAGGGTCCTGCCCAGGCTGGCCGAGATCATCACGGAGTGGGAAGCTGAGGAAAGCGACCCCGCTCTCTCGCGGCACATCGAGGACGCCCGACAGCTCGTGATCGTATTGAAGGTCTGCGTCGACTCCAACGTCGAACTGATCTTTGGGTGACCTTGAAGGGAACCCGGATGCAGGCACAGGGATCCGGGATGGCTGCGAGGAAATGACACGGCCGTGAGACAGAACCCAGGCCAACCCACGTGAGAGACCGCCAAGACCTGCAGGTCACAGCGTCGCGATATGACACCGAAAGCGAGATCCTACAGATCATGGACGATCTTGCTGAGGACCTGGAACTGCTCCCTGCCACCCGGCGTGCGCTGAGGCACCGGATCGCCGTCGCGCAGAGCGAGGGGCGGGCGCCGTCCGTGGTGGCGGCCGTCCTGCGGGGCGGTGAGGTGGTCTGGGAGGGTTCCCGGACCTCGGTCGAGGGGCACGGTCCGGACGGGGACGTCCAGTACCGGATCGGGTCGATCACCAAGACGTTCACGGCGGTTCTCGTGATGAGGCTGCGCGACGAGGGTCTGCTCTCGCTCGCGGACCCGCTGGAGAAGCACCTGCCGGGGACCGGCGCCGGCCGGGTGACCATTGCCCAACTGCTGGCACACACGGGCGGGTTGGCGGCGGAGACGCCCGGCGAGTGGTGGGAGCGCACTCCGGGCGGGCAGCGGCCCGAACTCGCCGACGTGCTGGGCGAGGAGCCGTTCCGGCTCGAGCCGGGAAGCAGGCACCACTACTCCAACCCCGGTTACACCCTGCTCGGTTCACTGGTCGAGGCGGTGCGCGGAAGGTCCTGGGAAGAGGCTCTGCGGACCGAGGTGCTGGAACCCCTGGGCCTGGAGCGCACGAGCGGGCTGCCGCAGGCCCCGCACGCGGGCGGCTGGGCGGTACATCCCTGGGCCGACGTGATGATGCCCGAGCCGCTCGAGGACCTGGGACTCATGGCCGCAGCCGGCCGGCTGTGGTCCACGACGCGGGACCTGGCGCGGTTCGCCGAATTCCTCCTGCGCGGTGACGAGCGGGTCCTGTGCACCGAGTCCGTACGGGAGATGCGCACGGCGGCCGCGCCCCCGGAGCCCGGCCTCGACGAGCTGGGATACGGGCTGGGCATGCAGCTGATGCTCGTCGGCGCACGCAGGCTCGTGGGGCACAGCGGATCGCTGCCCGGCTTCGTCGCGGGTCTGTGGCTGAGCGAGGCCGACGACGTGGCGGCGGTGGTGCTGGCGAACTGCACCTCGGGCCTGCCGGCCTCGACGGTTGCCGCTGACCTCGTGGGGATCGTGGCCGACGCCGAGCCGCGTTTCCCCCGGCCCTGGCGGCCGTTCCTGGAGTCGGACCAGGTGCCGCTGGAGCTGTGCGGCCCCTGGTACTGGGGCACTTCGGCCCAGGTGGTGCGCCTGCGGGCCGACGGAGCGCTGGAACTGGGACCGGTGGGCGCCACCGGGCGCACGGCTCGCTTCCGGGCCGAGCCGGACGGCACCTGGACCGGTCTCTCCGGCTACTACGCCGGAGAGACGCTGCGTGCGGTGCGCCGTGAGGACGGTTCGGTGAGCCATCTGGACCTCGCGTCCTTCGTGTTCACCCGGGAGCCCTACGACGCCGACGCCCCGGTGCCCGGCGGGGTGGACCCGCAGGGCTGGCGGGGCATCGGCTGACCGCCCGGAGCCGGTTCAGGCGACGAGTTCGCGCTCCAGAGGAGTGCGGAAGCGAGGGGTGACGCGGGCATCGCCCACCCATGAGGCGAGCCGGGCGGCCTCGGCGGTGATCGCCTGCTCGGCGGCGCGCCCGGGGCCGGACAGCAGCCGCCAGACGATCTCGCCGTCGGAGCGCTGCGCCCAGCCGCCGACGATCTCGCCGTTCCACCACACGGTAGGGCCGATATTGCCGGCGTAGTCGAACAGGGCGCTCCGGTGGGCGGGGTCGAGATGGAAACCGCGGTCGGCCCAGCCCATGCCGGTGGGGTCGAGGCCGGGCAGCAGTGCGGCCCACGGCTCCGGGGCCGGTTCGGGCGCGCTGTCCCCGGGGCTGACGAGGGCGGTGCTGCCGTCCTCCAGACGGACCTGGTCGGGGCCCACGGCGGCGAGGGCCTTGCGGACGTCCGTGAGGGTCCAGCCGGTCCACCACTTGAGGTCGGTCTCGGTGGCGGGGCCGTACGCGCGCAGCCAGCGGCGGGCGATCTCCGTACGGGCCTCGGCGACGGGTACGGCGGGCCAGGCCTCGGTGTGGACCCAGCGGTACTGGCTGGAGGTCCACGATCCGCGCGGTCGGTCGCGGCGGATCCGGCCGTCGGCGGCGAGCAGCCGGATGACCCGGGTCGCGACGCCCTGCTCGGTCTCGTACTTCTTGCCGCGACTGATGGTGATCTTTTGCCGCAACGCGGGCACGGCCGCGGACAGCTGGCTGCCGGTGGAGGGACCGTGGGTGTCGAGGGTGTCGAGCGCGGCGGTCTCGGCCCGGGCCAGCCACTCGGCGTCGAGTCCCTGGCCGTCCTCGTCGAGGTGCTTGAGGAGGGTGCGGCGTTCCTTCGTGGCGATGGCACGGGCGGTGGAGGAGTCGACGTGCGGGGCGAGTTCGGCGGAGACCGCGAAGAGCGTATGGCGCATGCTGAGCAGGCGCACGAGGCTTACGTCCTCGTAGAGAGCCCGCTCGATCAGGTCCGGGCCGCCCCCGGTGAGCCGGGCCCGGGCCGAGAGGAAGACCGTCGCGGCGTCCGTGGCGTGCAGGGCCACGACGGAGTCCGCGGCCTCCGCGACCGACGCGGCACGGGCCGACGGGGCGAGGCGGTGGCGCTTGCCGAGCCGGTGGCGTCGCTCGGCGGTGGTGACGAGGGGGAGGCTCATCCTCCCGATCGTAGGCCGGGCCGCCGACACGGCGGCCCGGCTTGCCGGAACGACCGGTCAGAGCTGGAGCTTGAACCCCACGTGCGAGGCGGTGAACCCGAGCCGCTCGTAGAGGCGGTGGGCGTCGGTGCGGGTCGCGTCCGAAGTCAGCTGTACGAGCGTGCAGTTCTCGGTACGGGACTTCTCGACGGCCCATTCGATGAACCGGGTGCCCAGGCCGCTGCCGCGCTCGTCCGCGTGCACGCGGACGCCCTCGATGATCGAACGGGTGGCTCCCTTACGGGAGAGCCCCGGGACGACGGTCAACTGGAGCGTGCCCACGACGCGGTCGTCGCGGACGGCGACGACCAGGTGCTGGTTCGGGTCGTCGGTGAGCCGCTTCAGGGCCGTGAGGTACGGGGAGAGATCGTCCGGGGACTCGCGCGTGGCGCCGAGCGGGTCGTCGGCCAGCATGGCCACGATGGCGGGTACGTCGGCCGCGGTGGCGGGCCGGATCGTCAGCTCGGGGGTGTCGGTCACGATGGCGTGTTCCTCTCAGCCGGCGGCCACGGTGAGCGGCGCCCACCGGCGGGTCCAGTCGCCGGGCAAGCCGGGGATGTCTCGGGTCATGACGGCGTTGAAGGCCACGGAGGCCAGTCCGCGGTCCTTGAGCCACGTGACGAGTTCCTCGTGCCGTACGTCGACGTCGGTGCGCAGCACCCGGTCGGTACCCCGGGCGAGCGCGGAGACCAGTG
Source organism: Streptomyces sp. NPDC097617 (assembly GCF_044761485.1). Classification (NCBI taxonomy): domain Bacteria; kingdom Bacillati; phylum Actinomycetota; class Actinomycetes; order Kitasatosporales; family Streptomycetaceae; genus Streptomyces; species Streptomyces sp. NPDC097617. The sequence continues at coordinate 7,170 of NZ_JBIWCL010000023.1, read as the reverse complement.
ACTGGGCCGTGGCGGTGTCATGGGCGATCAGCGGCCCGATGACCTGGGTGTCCAGATTGGGCCAGGACGCCGCGTAGCCCGTGAGGGAGCCGTTTCCGGAAGGGTCCTCGGCGACGATCAGCCGGTCGGCGAAGGCGGGAAGCCGGGTGATCAGGTGCGTGCGGTCGGTGCCGAAGACCTCCGCGTCCAGGCGCAGGATGCGCGGGAGGTCCTCGGCGTTGGCCGGGCGGACCCGTGCGGTGCCGTACGCGCCGGGGGTGCCTTCGTGCCGGAAGGCACCCATCAGCATCTCGGCGCGCCCCGTCGTCTCGAAGCCGAGTTCCTCGTAGAGAGGGCGCCCGTACGGGGTGGCGTGCAGGGTGAGGGGGACGCCCTTGAGTACGTCGTTGCAGACGTGGGTCATCAGGCGGCGGCCCAGACCCTGACGGGCGAATCGGTCGGCCACGAGGACCATCCCGATGGCGGCGAGCTCCGGGCCGGCGGGTGCGGTGCCGTACCGGGTGACGACACAGGCGGCCGCGAGCCCCCGGCCGTCCGGGGCATCGACGCCGTAGCCGTTCCCGGCGGCGAGGAGCAGACGCCACTTATGGTCCTCGCGGAGCCATCCGCGATCTTCGGACAGGTCGGCGCAGCGGTGGAGATCGTCCACGGTCAGCGCCCGGATCGGTAGATCGGTGATGTGTGGTGGTGTCACCGGCCCAGACTGGATCATGGACTGGGAGCCGTCCAGAGGATTTGGGGTCGGATGTTCAGGTCGATGTTTCACGTGAAACATCGGACCCCCTCCGGCGCCGCCCGCCGGACGGTGTTTCACGTGAAACACGGTGTTTCACGTGAAACGGACCGACTAGCCTCATGGGCTATGACTCTCCTGCACCTCTTCGACCTGGACGGGACGCTGATGTACGGCTCGGCGGCGCCGGTCGAGATCTCCCGCCAGCTCGGGCTGAGCGCCGAGATCGCCGAGCTGGAACGGGCCTTCGGGGCGCAGAAGATGGGCCCGCACCAGTTCTCGGTCGCCGCTCACACACTGTGGGCCGAGCTGACTCCCGCGCACGTCCGCGCGGCGTTCGACGGGGCACCCTGGCTCACCGGGATCCGGGACGTATGGCAGGAGATCCGGGAGCGCGGGGACTACTGCGCGGTGATCTCCCTGTCGCCGTCCTTCTTCGTGGAGCTGCTCCTGGAGTGGGGCGCGCACGCGGCGCACGGGTCGGTCTTCCCGGAGGTGCCGTTCACCCGGCCCGTGGAGGAGGCCGGGATCCTGACGCCCCAGGGCAAGGTCACGATCGCGGACCGGCTCTGCGCGGAGTTCGGTGTGAGCCGGAGCGACTGCGTTGCCTACGGGGACTCGGTGACCGACGCGATGCTCTTCGATGTGGTGCCGGTCTCGGTGGCGGTCAATGCGCGGCCTTTCCTGGCCGAGCGAGCGACTCATGTCTACGAGGGTCGGGATCTGCGCGAGGCGTACCAGCTTGTGGGTCTGGCACGCCCGGGAGTTGACGCATCTTAGGAGGAAAGTGGGTTCGAAACGCGGACTTTCCGCGTTTCCCCGCAGGCCTCTGAGTCGGCTGGCACGCTGTGAAGCCCGGAACCACGGATTCACAGGCCGTGGCGTGTGCAGACCGACGAGATGCTCGAAGCGAGGCACCGCATGGACGCTCCGCCCACCAGATCGGCCAGACGCGAAACGGCCCCGATATCCGGCGGGGGCGGCGCGGCCGAGCCCTCACCCGATGCGGTGCTCATCCGCCGGACCCTCGCGGAGATCGCCCCCGTCGCGGACAGGGTGACCTCGTACTTCTACGCACTCGTGTTCACCGGGCACCCTGAAGTGCGCAGCATGTTCCCCGTGGCCATGGACGTCCAGCGCGACCGGCTGCTGAAGGCACTGCTGACCGCCGCAGAGCACATCGACAACCCCGACGTCCTCGTCCCCTACCTGCGCCGACTGGGTACCGGGCACCGCAAGTACGGCACCATGGCCGGTCACTACCCGGCGGTGGGCGAGGCCCTCGTCGGAGCCCTGGCCCGCTACGCGTACAGCAGCTGGGGCCCGGAGACGCAGGCCGCCTGGGTGCGCGCGTACACCGCGATCTCCCAGATCATGATTGACGCGGCGGCGGAGGACGAGGTCAAGGCTCCCGCCTGGTGGCACGCGGAGGTGGTGTCCCACGATCTGCGCACCCCGGACATCGCGGTGCTGACCGTCCGTCCGGACCAGCCCTACGCCTTCCTCGCCGGCCAGTACGCGAGCGTGGAGACCCCCTGGTGGCCGCGGGTATGGCGGCACTATTCCTTCGCCTCGGCACCGCGCGCCGACGGACTGCTGTCGTTCCACGTCAAGGCCGTCCCCGCCGGCTGGGTGTCCAACGCACTGGTCCGTCACGCCCGCCCGGGGGACGTACTGCGCCTGGGACCGCCGGCCGGATCGATGGTGGTGGACCACACCACGGACAACGGCATGCTGTGTCTGGGCGGGGGGACCGGCATCGCGCCGATCAAGGCGCTGATCGAGGACGTGGCCGAACACGGTGAGCGTCGGCCCGTGGAGGTGTTCTTCGGGGCCCGCAGTGACAACGACCTGTACGACAAGGACACCCTGCTGGGACTCCAGCGCTCCCATCCGTGGCTGTCGGTGCGCCCGGTGGTCGGCGACGGACTGGCCGGCCAACTGCCGCAGGCGGTGGGCGAGCACGGCCCGTGGAGCTCGTACGACGCCTTCATCTCGGGTCCGCCCGCGATGATCCGCAACGGAGTGGACGAGCTCCTTCGGATAGGGATTCCCTGCGAGCGGATCCGGCACGACGCGGTCGAGGAGCTGGCGGGCATCGCCGGCTGAGACCGGGCGGCGGACCGCCGGTCCCAGCCCGCTCTCAGCCCAGGTCGGGAGCGTGCATGGCGCGTACACCCTCGATGTTGCCGTCGAGGTAGTGCCGCAGGGACAGCGGGACGAGGTGGACGGCTGCGATGCCCACCCGGCTGAAGGGCACACGGACGATCTCGTACTCGCCCTCGGGCTCGTCGACCTCGGGGCCGTGCCGAAGGTTCGGGTCCATCGATTCGAGGCGGCAGACGAAGAAGTGCTGCACCTTCACGCCGGTCACCCCCCGTTCGGCGATGTGCTCGACGGTGTCGACGAAACAGGGCACCACATCGGTGATCTTCGCACCGAGTTCTTCGTGGACCTCCCGGTGCAGGGCGTCGACGACCGTGGCGTCCGAGGGTTCGACTCCCCCGCCGGGGGTGAGCCAGTACGGGTCGACGCCGGGCCTGGTGCGTTTGATGAGGATCAGGTCGCCACCGTCGAGCAGGATCGCGCGGGCGGTGCGTTTGACCACGGGACGTTCGGTCATGGGAGAAGCGTGGCCCGCCACTCCGCTTCTGAAACGCGCAACGGGCCGAAAAAGAGGTGGCTCACCAGTGCACGGCGGCATCCAGTAGCCGGTCGTGCGCCCGGGCGAGGTGCGCCAGAGCCAGGCTTCCCGTCCGGACGACCAGGAACCAGGTGCGCAGCGGCGGCACCGGGGGCTCCGCCAGCGCGACGATCCGACCGCTGCCCAGGGCCTCCTGGCACAGGTAGCGGGGCAGGACGGCGAGCCCGGCACCGGCCCGGACGCATTCCAGTACGGCCCGCAGGTCGGGCACGACCACGGTGGCGGCCAGGGACCTGGCATCGGGCAGGGCGTCGAAGACGGCGGCCCAGTACCGGGTGACGAGCGGCAGGCTCTCGTGGACCTCGACGAGCGGGATTCCGTCCAGTGCGGCGGGCCCCTCGATGCGCAGCCGGTCCCGGTCGACGAGGGCGGCCCAGTACGGCGCGGCGACCAGGACGTGCTCCTCGTCGCACAGCGCGGTGGCGGAGAAGAGCCCGCCCCGCGGGTGGGCGGTGGTGACGACGAGGTCGTGGTGGCCGGCGGCGAGCCCGTCGAGGGTCGCCTGGGCGCCGGTCTGCGGGGCGGCGCGCAGGGTGTGGCCCTGGCCGACGAGGAGTGCGAGGGCGGGGAGCACACGCAGGCACAGGAACTCGGGGGGACCGGCGACGTGGAGGGTGCGTAACGCGCCGGCGGCCTCCCGCTCGGCCTCGGTGATCCGCAGCAGGGCGTCGAGGTGCGGGGCGGCCTTGTGGGCCAGTTCGTCGCCGACGGCCGTGGGGGTGACGCCACGCGCCCGGCGGTGGAAGAGCGGCCGGCCCAACTGGCGCTCCAAGGTGCGGATCTGCGAGGTCACGGCGGGCTGGGACAGTCCGAGGAGGGCGGCGGCGCGTGTGAACGAGCCGGCCCGGTGGACGGCGACAAAGGTGCGCAGCAGGGTCAGGTCCATCGCTGCACCTCTCGGTGGGGGCCTTCAACTATAAATATGCAGATAGGTCCCTGTCGTTATCGTGATTGGACTCTGACGTAGAGTCAATTAGCCTTGTCGCGTGGTTCTTCGCGCGCGGAACCCGGGGCGGTCCGAGCCACTAGGGGGGAGGCTCGGACCGCTTGCACACGGCTTCCTCGGATGCGACAGGTGAAAGCCGTTGCCCGGCTCAGCCCTCGGCGCCCGCGTGGTCGAGGGCGCGCAGTACGTCCGCCACGAGGTCCTCGGTGTCCTCGGCGCCGGCGGAGAAGCGGATGAAGCCCTCCGGCACGGCGTCGCCGCCCCACCGTCCGCGCCGCTCCGCGGTGGACCGCACTCCGCCGAAGCTCGTGGCGTCCTCGACCAGGTGCAGGGCGGCCATGAAGCGCTCCGCGTGCGCGCGGTCGGGCAGAGTGAAGGAGACCACCGAGCCGAAGCCCCGCATCTGCCGGGCCGCCGTCTTGTGGGAGCGGTTCGTGGCCAGTCCCGGGTAGCGCAGCCCGCTCACGTCGGTGCGATGGGTCAACGCCTCGGCGACGGCCAGTGCGTTGGCCCACTGCCGCTGTGCGCGCAGCTGGATCGTGGCGAGGGATCGGTGGGCGAGCCAGGCCTCCATGGGGCCGGGGATCGCGCCGACGATCTTGCGCCACCGCCGGACGCGGGCGGCGAGCTCCGGATCGCGGCAGACGACGTACCCGAGCAGGACGTCCCCGTGGCCGGTGAGGCCCTTGGTTCCGCTCGCCACCGAGAAGTCCGCCCCCAGCTCCAGGGGCCGCTGCCCGAGCGGGGTGGCCAGGGTGTTGTCGACGGCGACCAGGGTCCCGCCGGCGTGCGCTGCGTCCACGAGGCGGCGTACGTCGCACACGTCGAGCCCGGGGTTGGAAGGGGTCTCGATCCACAGCAGCCGGGCACCGTCGAGGGCAGCCAGCTGGCCGTCGTCACGGGTCGGCGCGGTGCGCACGTGGATCCCGTAGGCCTCCAGCTGCTCCCGCAGCAGGGGCAGCGCCTGGTAGCCGTCGTCGGGCAGGACCACGGTGTCGCCGGTGTGCGCCTGGGAGAGGAGGACGGCGGAGACCGCGGCCATGCCGGAGGCGAAGACGATGGTGTGCACGTCCTCGCCGGGGGCCTCCAGTTCACCGATCGCCCGTTCCAGCAGGGTCCAGGTCGGGTTGGTGTCGCGGCCGTAGGCGTAGGGGCCCTCGACGTCTCCCGGGAGGTGGAAGTGGGCGGCGAAGACCGGTCCGGGCAGTGGCGGCTCGTTCTTGACGGCTTCCGGCAGTCCGGCCCGGACGGCCCGGGTGCCGTCGCCGAACGAGGCCGGGCCGGATGCGGCCGATCCGGCGCCCCGGGGGGTGTAGTCGTTCACGCGGTGTGCTCCTTCACGGCTTCACGTACGGCATCCAGCAGGCCGGGGCTCGCCGCCTCGACCAGCTCCAGGCACTCCTCGAACCCGTCGAGCGGCCCGTAATAGGGATCCGGTACGTCGGTTTCCGCGGCCGTGGCCGCGGGGTCGTAGGACCGCAGCAGCCGCACCTTCGCGGCGTCCTGCGCGGTGGGCGCGAGCGCCCGGAGGTCCCGAAGGTGCTCGGTGTCGAGTGCGATGACGAGGTCCAGGCGGGCGAACCAGGAAGAGCGGAACCGGCGGGCCCGGTGCCCTTGTTCGTAGCCGGCCGCCTCCAGGACGGAGATGGTGCGGGGGTCGGCACCGTCCCCCTCGTGCCAGCCGCCGGTTCCGGCGCTGTCCACCTCGACCAGGGTGCCGAGACCTTCCGCCACCACGTGGGCGCGGAAGACGGACTCGGCCATGGGGGAGCGGCATATGTTGCCCGTGCAGACGAAGCAGACGCGGTACATGGCCGGCCTGTTCAGTTCTTGTCGGGCAGGATCATGTTCACGGCCCACGAGACGATGGAAATGATCAGGCCGCCGAGGATCGCGGTCCAGAAGTTGTCCACGTGGAAGCTGAGGTTCAGCTGAGTGGCCAGCCAGGAGGTCAGCAGCAGCATCAGGGCGTTCACGACGAGGGTGAACAGGCCGAGGGTGAGGACGAACAGCGGCAGCGAGAGCAGTTTCACCACCGGCTTGACGAGCAGGTTGACCAGGCCGAAGACCAGGGCGACCAGGATCAGGGTGAGGGTCCGGCGGCCCATGCTGCTGCCGTCGTCGAGGGTGATTCCGGAAAGCAGCCAGATGGCGACGGCCAGGGCCGCCGCGTTGGCGAGCGTCTTGACTACGAAATTCGTCATGTGTCTGATCGTGGCAGAGAAGATCTCGGTGGGACATCCGCAGATCAGCGGATGCGACGGAACGATCGAGTACAAGGGGCGCAACGACGATGAAAGCCTTCCGGCTTGACGAGCTCGAAGCGGAGCGGGCCGCCAACGACGGCGCCTATCTGCAGTTCCTGCGCGAGCGGAACATGTCGGTCGGGCTGTACGCGCTCGACGCCGGGCAGACCGATCCGCAGCTTCCGCACCGGCAGGACGAGGTGTACTTCGTCGTCAGCGGGCGGGCCTCGATCACGATCGGGGAGGAGACGGAGACGGTGGCGCGCGGCAGCGTCGTCTACGTCCCGGCGGGCGTCCCGCACAAGTTCCACCACATCACCGAGGACCTGAAGGTGATGGTGGTGTTCTCCCCGCCGGAGGGCTGAGCGGCAGGGCGGATGAGGGTCGGGGCTCTGATCCCCCTAAGGGGCGGATCAGGGGACTCCGGCCTCGGTGTTTCACCGTGAATTCCATGAACTGTGACGTTCTGTCACCGCATGCAAAAGGTGCCCCGTGGCCTGCGATGATCCGGCTTGTTGAGGACTGGATCATGAGCGGGCGG